>JBLHVW010000010.1:0-51366 GCA_047628775.1 Salibacteraceae bacterium
TCCAATGAACCAATCATTTTCTTTGGGTTCACCCAATTGTCGTATTCTTCAGCAGGAACGTATCCAAGACGAATTGCTTCTTCTCTCAATGTTGTTCCGTTTTCGTGCGCTGTGTTTGCAATTTCTGCTGCTTTGTAATAACCAATCTTTGGGTTCAAAGCAGTAACAAGCATCAGTGAATTGTTCAAAAGCTCATCAATTCTACTTTGATTTGGTTCAATTCCTCGGGCACAATGTTCATCGAATGATGCACAAGCATCCCCAATTAATTGAGCGCTTTGTAATAAGTTCGATGCCATCATTGGCTTGAAAACGTTCAATTCATAATGACCTTGAGCACCACCAATTGTGACTGCAACATCGTTCCCCATAACTTGAGCACAAACCATCGTTATTGCTTCTGCTTGAGTTGGATTTACCTTCCCTGGCATAATTGAAGATCCTGGCTCGTTTGCAGGAATTGAAATCTCACCAATTCCAGAACGAGGACCAGAAGCCATCATTCGAATATCGTTTGCAATTTTATTTAAAGAAACCGCAATTTGTTTCAATGCTCCGTGCGTTTCAACAATCGCATCATGCGCAGCCAAAGCTTCGAATTTATTTTCTGCTGTTATAAACGGAAGCCCAGTAAACTCTGCAATTTTAGCGGCTACAAGAACATCGTAACCGGCAGGCGTATTCAAGCCTGTTCCAACTGCAGTTCCACCTAGTGCTAATTCAGAAAGGTGGTCCAATGTGTTTCTCAGCGCTTTTAATCCATGGTTCAATTGAGAAACATAACCAGAAAACTCTTGTCCTAAAGTAATTGGAGTCGCATCCATTAAATGCGTTCTACCAATTTTTACAACGTCTTTAAACGCTTCTGATTTTGCCTGAAGTGTATCTCTTAATTGCTCAATTCCAGGAATCGTTGTTTGAACGACTTTTTGATAACAAGCGATGTGCATTCCTGTTGGGAACGTATCATTACTCGATTGACTTTTATTTACATCATCGTTTGGGGCAAGTGTTTTTTCACCTTCACCAATTTTGTTTCCAGCGTTTACATGTGCACGGTTTGCAATTACTTCATTCACATTCATGTTACTCTGCGTGCCTGATCCCGTTTGCCAGATCACCAAAGGAAATTGGTCGTCTAATTTTCCCGCGATAATTTCATCTGCCGCTTTCGAAATATGATCTCTTTTGTCTTCGGCCAACACACCCAATTCACAATTTGCATGAGCCGCTGCCTTTTTTAAATAAGCAAATGCATGTACTACTTCGATAGGCATTGAAGCCGCCGGTCCGATCTTAAAATTGTTTCTTGAACGTTCAGTTTGTGGGCCCCAGTATTTATCAGCAGGTACTTTAACTTCACCAATGGTATCTTTTTCTATTCTGTATTCCATGATTGTATTTTTTGCTAAAATTAATGATCCTTATTATTTCTTATAGGTTTCGCCTTCTCTTATTTGAATTATTATTACTTTTACAAGTGTTAAACAAGTACAAAAATAATAAGAGATGAGTGTTTTCGGTATTGTTCTTTTTCTTTTACTAGGCGGAATGGCGTTTTGGATGCTGTTGTTCCTTATGGCGTTTATCCTTCCTTATTGGATTACACTGGGTGTTTTCGATATGATGCAGCCAAAAAGAATTCATGAAGACAGCGAAGAAGAATAAACTTCGGTCTTTAATATGTATCGAAAGCTAGCCCTAATGGGTTGGCTTTTTTTTTGCGTTTACTTTTGGATTGTGCCCTTTAGAGATCTATTAAACACCTTCTTTTATCTATTGCTATTTCTGCTTCCTTTTTCGGATTTACTCAAGACACAAGTCAATTTGTTTTGGAATGCTCCAGATTTGATTTGTTTGACTCTGGAATTGATTCCTCTTTGATGCTAACGAAACTTCCCAGTGGTTTTGAAATCGAAGTTCCAGAAAATGAATTTAATGAATATTACATTCGAAACCCCAATTGCCAAATAGACATTTTAGACAATTACATCTGTTATATAGATGTCCGTGATGGATCGCTTAAATTCAACAGTATTGGGGTTGGGTCGGAGAAATTTGAAATGTTTAAACAGTTCCCTCGAATGAAGTACAGTGAACAACACGGAGCCTATGTTCTGCTTATTAATACTCCAATTGAGTGTGCATTATCATTTGAATTAGAGAACGATGTTGTTACTAGAATCCAGTTCAATGCATTGTGTTATTAAAGTTTGCTTGCTAACCTTTTGTAGGGTAGAACATTTGGTGTAATGCGTGCATTAATTGCTATATTGGAGTTGTGCTTTTACGACTTATATTCATCGGGTTTTTAGTTTTTTTGTCCTTTGGATTGAAGGCACAGCTCGATAGCGTTAAAGTCGTGGTGAATGACAATACGACTTCAAAACCATTTGTTTATTTAGGCTACGGAAACCTCTTTCGAATCACTCCTCCAGAAGGAGATACGTCTGAGTATATCCTTGAATCAAAAGGAAACCGTGTTTCCAGGCAAACTTGGGGAACGGATCATTACGATAAGGAAGTATTCCAGATTTACGTTTATAAAAGTAGAGCCATCAAGGTTGAATTGTACGAGAAAAACAACCCCTCTAAGAGAAAGGTGTTTTACTACAAAGTCGTAACGCTTGGTGAACCGATAATCTATCTAGGAAGAACAAAAATAGGCGATACATGTTCGCGCCTTGCAACGAAACTTAATGTCCGAACTAATAATTACAATCACGAAATTGTTTCATTTACAATGTACGTTGCAGGGTATCTCGAAATGAAGGCTGTAGGATCTAAATTGAACAGGAAAATGAGAAAGGCACTTAAGAAAATGAAGCCTGGGACTGTATCGTTTTTAATAGTCTGCAAAAGCTCAATTGGGTACTCAATTAAATTGGCTGCAGGGTTTAATGTCAAATAATGGTGTTACTTTTTTAACTCGTTGAATTATCCTCTTGAACTAAAACTCGAATTATGAAAGTATTAAAATTATTATTTAGCGTTCTTATGGCCGTTAGCGTTTCCAATTTTTCCAATGCAGAAATCACGGTTTCAATCAATGAATTTCCTGATGCCGAAGGTGAAAACATGCTTTTCAGAGGGTATAATAACGTGCTAGAGATTTCTACAATGGGGGAGGAGATTGAATACACAATCGAGAATTTTAATTTAAAAACATCACAAGTCGCACCATCGGACAATCCGAATGTAAAAAGGTATTGGATTACTGTTGGAACTGAAAAATCAGCATCTATAAGTTTCATCAAAAAGGGGGAGAAAGAACCATTTTTGACGGTGAATTGTAAGATAGGTAACTTGCCCGCTGCTGTAATTTCTTTGGGTGGTGTTGAAAATGGTGGAGTAATTTCTAAGTCTGCGAGTTCTTTTTTAGTAGGCGTTCCGAAAGGGGTAAGAATTATACCGCAATATCGCGTCTTAAGTGCATCAATTAGTATCGGTGAAAGAACTGAAGCAAGTGCATCTCCTAACTTAAGTGATTTAATGAAAGCTTTGTTGGTATCTGGAAAGGCTGGTGATGAAGTGATGGTTATTTGTACAGTGCAAAGCTCAGATGGGATTTCGCGTCGTATACCTGGAACGTTTATCCTGGAATAAAGAATGAATTATCCTATTGAACCAAAACTTCAAACAAATGAAAGCATTACTTATTTTAACTCTCTTTTTAAGTTTCCAAACTTTAGCGCAGGATGATCCGACATTATTCTTTGGGAATTCGCAATCGGGAGAAGCAATTTCTAGATCTACTAAGGTATTGAGCATTCGCAGTCAAAGTTCAGGTCAAGTTTTAAGCAACTATACAATTGTTTCGTTTACCATGTATGTGGAAGGCTCAAAAAAAAGGACAGACAATTCTTCCTTCCTCGGGATCTAGAATCAGCCCAACAATGGAGAAGGCAATGCGTTCGGCAAAGTCTGGAGCGATAGTTTCAATGGTATTGAAGGTGAGTGGACCGGATGGAATTGCTAGACAAGTTTCAGCTTCTTTTACTATTAATTGAAAGATTGACTTAAGGTAAAAAGGAACTTACAAAAGCTTGAAGCGCGTGCATGAAGGAATCCCAAGTTGCATTGAAAGCAGCCAATATCTGACCTTTAAATCCTCGTTTTTTTGTTGACATTAATATTGCAAATTATGTCTTTGAGTTATTACCCGTTTTACAGCAGTTGTACTTCTGCGAAAAAGTTCTTTTAAACCCAAACCTTGCTCCCTTCAGAGCAGTTCTTACAAATGTCAATGTCATTTCTTCCTGTCAAAACCGCGTTTCTAAATGCGTTGTATTGAGGATGGTGCCAAATGGTTTTGAAATCATTGTCAGCGACAGTTCCGAGAACATGCTTTGCGTCTTTATCGAAGCAGCAAGGAACGACTTTACCGTCCCAAGTGAGCACTGATGAAGACCACATTCGCCAGCAGTGATTGCCGAGTTTGTATTTCATTTTATACGTCCCATCTGCCTGTTTTCTGTAGCGCGAATACTTTTCGTTCTCAGGCATTAAAGGATTTCCATTTTCAAACTCGTACAATTGAGCCGATTTGATTCGGACCTCGTCAATTCTCATTTCCTTACCCAATTCAAACACCTGTGGAATTTCGTGTTCGTTCGGTTTTACCGCTAAAAATTGAAAAATCAGATGCGGTGTGCTTGAGTTCAATCGCAATTTGGCCTGAACCATTTCCTTTGTTCCAGCGATTACTTTGTCGAGCTTTCCGTGAATTCGATAGTTCTCGTAGGTTTCTTGCGTCAACCCATCAATCGAAATAATCAAGCGATCCAATCCAGACTCAACGATGTCTCCTGCCATTTTTTCATTGATAAAATGAGCATTTGTTGAGGTTGAAGTGTAAATTTTGTTTCTTTTCGCTTCTTTAATTAATTCCAGAAAATTGGGATGCAAGAACGGTTCTCCTTGAAAATAATAGTTGATGTAGAAAACAGACCGCTTCAATTGCGCTATCATTTTTTCGTGCAATGCCAGATCAAGTCTCCCAGTCGGTCGTGTAAATTGCTTTAGACCACTTGGGCATTCAGGACAACCTAAATTACATGCGGTTGTCGGTTCTATGCTCAATGAAAAAGGCATTCCTCTGTGCTTCGACTTCTTTAAAAGCCGAGAGGTTAAATAGCTTCCTTTCAAAACGCACAAGTTCCACGCCCGATAGATATTGACGTGTTTTAGGATGTTGATATTGTCTCGGAAAGTAGAAATAGCTATTTAATTTTAAATAAAGTTAAGCAATTGACTCAACAACGATGTCGATTCACTCAAAGGATCTTAAATCCATGCTATAAAATACCTCAATTTTGTATCTTTAGTAACCTTACTATGAAAACAACATTACTTGCTCTTGTTTACTTTTTGACCTTTCTATCATTCGGTCAGGATTCTCTGCGCTCACAAAAGGTTGACGAAGTAAGTGTTAGTCACACAATGAAAAAGGAAATCGCTTTTAAAGATTCGAAATATTTCATCATTGATTTTCATATTGGTGTAAAGGGCAGTTTTCTTCTCTTGAACCGATTCAAAAAATATTACCTCTACTCCTTGAATTACAAGATGGAATTGGAGCATCAAATTGAGCTGAAATTTAAGCCTGTCTCTTTATTTAGGGATTGTCTAGGGTTTGTTCATGTGATGAGTAAAGACAGTATGTATCAAATCGAAAAATTCGGTTACCAAGTCGTTCTTTATGAGCGAAATCCAATTTCGTTGTACTTGAAATTTTTCAAGAATTGTATTGGGCAGAATGATTCTATTGTAATTTTTGAAAGGACTGTGAATTATGGTAAGACCCAGCTCTTTTATGGAGTTCGAGTCAAGGAAAAGAAGCGGTATATGTTGTATCGTGCAGAAGATTCATTGCTTGTTCGTAGTGTTTTGGATGAAAAGCGGCGCATTCGAACACCTAGGCAGGGAACGCCAACATTAAACGAGGATGTGCTGAAGGCAGAACGAGAACATGCCCAAAGAGCTCAGTTTTTTCAGCAAATTGTTTCTTTACCAGATTACAATCCGCTCTTCGTTAAAAATGACACGACTTATATTTTTGATCATTTGAAAGGTGAATTGACATTAATGACAGATACAGGCTCCGTATTAAAGAGCATTCCAATCGATTACCATCAGTCCGAAAATTGGAATAAGAAGGTTCATTTGGATGAGAATCGCGGAAGATTTTATTCTGTAGATGAAAAGAATGGAGCTCAAATATTTTGCCGTTTGAATCCAGAAACTTTTGATATTGATAAAAGTACAAAGGTCTATAAACACGCTTATCCAAAGAAAGTAATTGTGTTTAATGGCTTTGCTTACTACACCTATAAAGAGAATGTCGACGACAATTTAAACAAGCTGTTCAGGCAACGGATTTGAATTTGGCATTGGACCCCTTCCTTTTTTAAACAGAGTGACACAGTTCACTCAATAAGAATGGTAAAGCACTCAATGGATATTAATTCTGGGCAATAAAGGTTTCAAAATTGTATCTTTAGCATCCTTCCTATGAAAACAATATTGCTTGCTCTTGTTTGCTTTTCGACCTTTTTATCATTTGGTCAGGATTCTCTGCGATCGCAAAAACTTAACGAAGTAAATGTGAGTCATTCCCGGAAAAAGGAAATTGCCTTCAAAGATTCGAGGTATTACATCATGGACTTTCATATTGATTCGAACGGCACCTTTTTACTTTTGAACCGTTTCAAAAAACACTACCTCTATCTCCTCGATTCTGACATGAACCTGAAGGTGAGCAAATTGATAACGTTTCACCCGAAGTCACTGTTTTTAGATTGCACAGGGGCGCTTCACGTATTTAGCAGGGACAGTATGTTTCTTATTGAAAAATCCGCTGACACGCTACTTTTTACTGAAAAGAAATCGTTGGATTTATACAAATATTATTTTAGAGATTGTGAGGCCAGTAATGACGTTGGGCTTATTTTTAAATCGATCAAGGATTACAGTCAAACGACGGATTATTATCAAATTGAAAACGTCTCGAAATTTAATATGGATGTTTATGAAATTAAAGATTCGTCATTGGTTCGGAGTGCACGCGAAACAGAAGCCGAGATCAAGAAGGAAGAGTTTCGATTGAGAAGAAAGTACAGTCAAAGCGTCGGAACAAGAGCGCCAACTTGGGAAGATCAAACGCAAGAAGGGCAATTGAGAAATGATCGATCATCTGAGGTTCAGAGGCATTTGGACAAGCGGCAATTTTATGGACAATTTGTGCTAAGGCCTTATTACAATCCATTGTTCGTTCGGAACGATACAACGTTCATATTCGATCATGTAAACGGTGAGATTGTGCGAATGACAGAGGATCGAGTAGTAGTGGACAAGCACTCGATTAACTACCACAACGAAAATCATTGGAAAGGGGAGATGCAGCTCGATGCGAAGCGAAACATATTTTATTCAGTTGAAGAAAAACACGGCGCGCAAATTTTCGGAAGGGTTTCGCTTGACAGCTGCGAGATTGATCGAAAAACGAAGATTACTCGACATGCTTACCCAGAGAAGGTCATTGTATACAATGGATTCGCGTATTATATCTACCGCCAATTTGTAGACGATAATTTGAATAAGTTGTTTCGACAACGGATTTGAACATTTAGGGTGTGTTTGCTTGAGCCGTGTCAAGCACTAAAATCTGTTGTCTTTTTTGTTAAGTTCGACATCCCAATTGGAATTTTAAAACCATAACGTAAAAAATGTTCATTGTTAGGGTCGTTTTATTTGGCCAATTTCCATCAAGCTTAGATCTAATGTTTTAAAAGATAGTGGAAGTAGAATTTTATTTACATCAAGAGTCTATACCACAATAAGTTATGATCTGTATTATGTATGCGCAAGAAGTGATTTGTTCAAGAATCGAAACTTCTGAAGCAGTTCGTTTTGAAGCACAAACGCTAGAATCGAGAGTGTACTTTGTTGTTCTTTGTTGGGATAATTATCAGGAATGGTTTAAGATGGGAGTTCAGTAATGGATGGATTTGTTAGCATCCTATCTCTTCTAGACATCTTTCGGAATGATTTTTTTGAGGAGACGTAAATCCCTTAAAACTTGGAAATGGGACAAAGTTTATCCTTCGCGTTTTAAATATATTCAATGAAGAAGCTATAAGGCCTGACTTCACTCGATCTCTTACTGAAAATGGTATGAAAACAGAATTTTATTTAAAAATGACAGCATGATTAATATTTGCGTAATTGAAGACAAGGAAGATGACTATAATGAAATTATTCGCCACATTAAAATCTGCGGAAGAAATATTCGAAAACAACATGGCCTCGAAGTAAACTTAAGCGGTATTGAAACACCTCTCTACTCTTTTGATGAATTCATCCCTATTCTAAAAGAGAAAGAAATAAACATTCTAATACTTGATTACGAACTCATTTGGAAAGACGGTAGACATTTTACTGGGCTAGGTGTATTAGAGAGTATTCTTAAAAATGCTATTAAGCTTCTGTTTGTTTTTTTCACATCGGGCCTCTTTAGAAATAATTCGGAATACGCTAACAGATTTGTTATTGACGGATATTCGGAAGAGTTTAAATCTCAGACACGTCCTAAGGAGTTCTTTTTAACTGATGAAAAAATTTCAAAAACTACTGAACTTATTTTGAACGCTCTTCCTCAAATAGAATCAAAAATAGAATTTGATCTTTTCTCATACCCACTGCTTGAACCCGATCAATATATGGGAGAAAATAGTTTATTAAATATTAAAAGTTTATACAAAGAAAAGAGTATCGAAGATTGCGGAATACAAAAAATGTCTGGCGATCAAATAATATTAATTATCATTTCTTCATGCAGCAAACGCTTTCTTCTGATTTCATTAGACAGCGAAAACTCATTTAACCTACAATTAATTAACAAGGTAATCAAAGACTACGGCCCATCCGATATGATGGGTTGGCTTGATCAACACAATATGGGTCTTGTAAAAATTAAAAAAATTATCTTTAATCCTAGTTATATAGAACCGTATACTGATCCCGAAAAAAAATTACTCAAATTTCACCTTCATGCTGGATCCCTGCTAAATGATACAGCAGTGGAAGAACTGATTGAGGTCGTCTTAAATGAAGTTGACGCTATCGAAGCTAGAGGTGAACAGGATGGAAAAGTCAAAGAGGCTTGTGGAGAGTTAAACCCTTTCTATAAATCTTTCGTGAAAATAAAGTGATCTTAGCATTTATACAACATCATCTCTGTTTCATCAACGACTAAGTATAGTGACTTATCCTACTTAATTTGATGCAAACACGGAAATCTTCCAATTCTGTTCATCATCTTTTCTTATTGACAAAATGTAGTCATTACAGAAATATATGTCAGAATTTTTCACCCTTCCCGTTTTTTGTGAAGGAATCAATCTAACTAATGTTTCATCCTTCTTTCTCTTGCTTTCTGATTCTAAAATCAATAATATAGTTTCTTTATCAATAGTATCAATAACTACTTCAGATTTGGCGTCAATGATTAAGACATCTTCTTTAATTGAATATGCCAGATCCGAATAATCAGCGAACACAGAGTCTTCATATTGAACAAAGTCAACAAACCTAGATGAGCGTATAAATGGAAAAACGTAATCCACTTTTATACGATCATTATACTCTCCGCCTAGCTCAACTATTTCTTCCAATTTGTTGAATAGTCTCGCCTTTGATCTATCTAGTTCCCAATATGCAGCAAAATCATTTTTCCCAGATTCTGCGCCTCCATAACTAACAATAACATCGTCATCTACTAATAACATAAATCGATCTGCATCTCTCGACTCTATAGCCCCTTTTAATTCTTCCAAAAAGGCATTTAAAGTTGAATCCAAATGACTTCCATTAGTTTTTACTTCAGCCCCATTTTTCACTTCGTTTTTAACCTGTGTGGTATTTGACTGACAAGACAAACAACTAGCCAGAAATAAAAACAAAATCGATTTTAACGCAATATTCTCCATCATTACTGCCAAGTTAGAATTCTTCTGAGACTTCTAAAGCCTTCTTTTGTCTTTCTCCAAGTTTCTTGGAAGAACCCTTCTTTTTTCACTTTACTTTTACTAGCTTTTAGGTGGGTTGAATTCTACTCATTCTAGCATCTAAATTAGCGACTTTAATTCAAGGCTGTCCAAGTTTCCATGGCCAAGAAGTACCAGTTTCGTTTCAAAGTGAGTATAGTTGGCATAGAGATAGCTATGCTCATTTGATCAATCTAAATTAATTCAATGACTATTTTCGATATCGAATTAAACTGTCTTGAATTGAGGGGGCACTTTATAAATACCAGCGGTAAAGGTTGAAACATCAATTTGAATTATTTGATTCGGTATTGAGTTCTCAAAGTTTATTTCCTTGACAACATGATTTGCAAACAGTTTTAGAATCGCTTCAAATTCAAATTTTGGACGTTTCAGGAAAAGAAATTTATATTCAACATTACAGCAATACCAAGCTGATAAATTTAGAGGTTTCACTTTTTGATTCTGGTGTTTATCTTGTAAGGTTGGGATCAAATAGCGAGTCGTTAATTTTTGGCATTAGCAAAGTGAAATAACTAATTTATCACAAGTGAGAGGGAATTATATATGCAATTCCCTTTTTTATGCAAAGTAAAACGTTACCCAAACAGGTATCTTTCTAGATTATTACCTAGACTAACTAATACCACTTAGTTTATAGATAATAAACTTCTAGAAAGAATTCAATCTTGCGAATTGATCACAAGCTTACAATTTTTCAAACGAAACTCTTCTATTCAAACTCCTATTCAATTCTGAGTTGTTAGAAACCAAAGGTTCGTCTTGCCCTCTACCTTCGAGTTCAATTCTACCAGAAGGAATCCCTTTTGAGACGAAGTAATCAAGAGTCTTTTTTGATCGATTCATTGAAATTTCTTTGTTCATTTCAGGAGTGCCGATATTGCAAGTGTGACCAATGATTCTTATTCGCATTTCAGAGTTAGCTTTCAATAAACCAACAAGTTCATCTAAAATCTCCTTTGAATTTGAATTAATACTTGACTGGTTTTCATCAAAATAAATACTCTGAGAAAGAGGGTCATCTTCTTTTCCTTTTGGAGTTCCTTTTTCCAGCTCCTCAATTCGTTTTTCCAGCTCCTCAATTTTATCGACATTTGTTTCGTCATATTTTTTCAATCCCTCTAATTCTTCTTTTAGGTTGTCAACCTCTGTCACCAAGCTATCAGTATCATTGTTATTATCGATAATTGCTTGATCTATTTTCTTCTCTAAATCTTCAATACGGCTATCTTTTTTCTTGTTTCCTAATTTGTAGCCCAACATTACTTCATGCGTTCCTCGGCTTTGAGCAGCAATGCCAGAACTTGAAAATTCATAGGAATATCCTGCAAGAAATTGATTGGAAATTTTCAATCCAAACGATGTGAGAATGCCTGCATCTTTCCTATACCCCGCACCAAACCATATTTGATCGTTCCAATCAGCATATATTAATCCTTCAATTGAAAACGGTGTCACAAGAGTAAATTCTGCCAACACTGCTGGTGAAATTGTCCAATTATCAGAGACCTTGAAACCGTACGATGTATTCGCAACAAAATGTCGTGTCAAATTAAAGAAACCTTCCTTGTCATTTTCTAAGTACATACTAGCGCTAGATTCAACGAGTTGCAGACTTGCAATTCCAAATTGAAAATTCCCAACGGAGTAACGAATTCCGAAATCTGCATTTAGAGAGATCCCAGAAATCATGTTGCCTTCAAGAATAATATCATCGGTGAAATCTTGAGTACGAATTGCCGAATAGTTGATTGTATTTTGATTAAACCCTACTGAGACGCCAAACCGTAAGTTGTGTTTTGGATTAAACTTAAGATTGTAAGCATACGTTCCGCTTGCTGCATTTCTTCGAATCAATCCATACGCTTCGGATGAAAACTTTAGACCGATAGCATTGTTCTCGCTTAATTCTCCATGCATGTTGAAGTTAAACGCTGAAGGTGATCCACTAACACCTACCCATTGCTGACGGTGCGTTAAGTTCACAGATAGTGATTTATCAACTCCGGCATTAGCTGGATTAACAGAATATCCGTTTTTATAATAGAAATTTGATAGCACTGTTTGTTGTCCGAAACTTTCAAAGCCAATAGAACTTAAGACAAAAGCAGTGACAATGATATATTGAATATTTTTTTTCATAAGTCCTTTATTTTTTTAATCTAAGAATAGTAACGGATCCGGTTACGCTTTCCAAACTGCCACAGGTTATGGCATAATAATAAGCACCTTCTGGCAATGGATCACCGTTATATGTTCCATCCCAATCATTCAAATAGGCTTCTGATTCAAATACAATGTTACCCCAAGTGTTATATACTTTTACAGAGCAACCTGTAAGGTCTTCAGTAATGAACCACGTTTCATTTTTACCATCTCCATTTGGTGTAAATAGATTGTCAATATCTTCATTTGTAAGACCGTCATAAGGTTTAACAATGACCATCATAGAATCGGTAGTAATACATCCATCGCTACTAGTTCCTGTTAAATAGAAGGTTGTCGTCACCGATGGATTGGCAGTTGGTACTAATAATGTTGGACTTGATACATCAGCGGCAGGTGTCCATTGATATGAGACAGTACCACTAGCAGTAGCTTGCATGATTACTTGATCTCCAGGGTCGGTATTAAAATCAACACCCGCATCAACAATTGGCTGAACAAAGATTGTCACATCAAAGGAACAAGTATCTGTGTTTCCAGATTGATCAGTTGCTACGAATGTATTTGTTGTAACACCTACAGGGTATGAAGTTCCTGAAGTAAGACCTGCAATTTGCGATACATTTACTAAAGTACAATTGTCTGTTACCGTTGGAGCGTTAAATACAACAATTGGATCACAAGAACTTACATCTGCATT
Organism: Salibacteraceae bacterium; assembly: GCA_047628775.1. Classification (GTDB taxonomy): domain Bacteria; phylum Bacteroidota; class Bacteroidia; order Flavobacteriales_D; family Crocinitomicaceae; genus UBA4466. Next base: position 12,934 of record JBLHVW010000010.1, read on the forward strand.
ACATGTAATAACTGGATCTTCGACATCAACCGGAACAACTTCAAAGGTACATGTTGAGAAATTTCCAGTTGCATCCATAGCAGTTAAAGTAATGGTTTGCGTGCCTGTTGAGATCGTTCCTGCGACAGGAGATTGGGTTACAATAGGTGAACTATCACAATTGTCCGAAACTGATGCACTTCCCGTATAATCAGGCATGGTGTAATCACAACCACTTGTTATCGTCACTGTTTGATTTAAAGGACAGACTATCATTGGAGAAGTTTGATCCTCTAATATTAGATTAAATGAACAGGTAGTACTATTACCAACGCCATCTGTTACGGTAATATCAATCGGTGTATCCATGCTAATTACTGAGCCTGCTAAAGGAGATTGAGCCACAGTCACGCCAGATGGACAATTATCTGAATATGCAATCCCCGCTAAATAGTTTGGAACTATTGTGAAACAGAATTGTCCTGCTGAAATCGTATCATTAGTTGGACAGCCAGTAATTACAGGAATTTCTGTATCTGAAACTGTAACATCGAATGAACAGATTGAAGTCAAGCCAGAAGCATCCGTTGCTGTATATGTAACGGTTGTCGTACCTATAACAAATAAATCGCCAGGATTGTAAGTAGATGTTACGGTTACTCCTGCACAATTGTCACTTTCGACAGGAGGAGTCCAACTCACAATAGCATCACAATTTCCTAGATCATTATTGACATTAATATTTGCTGGGCATCCTGTAAAGATAGGCGCCTCTGTATCGGTTACGATCACATCAAAAGAGCAAATACTAGTGTTTCCTGTTGCATCGAGAACAGTATAGCTTACCGTTGTAGTTCCAATTATAAAGAGATCACCAGGGTTGTGCGAAGCAGTTGTACTTGCTACTGCGCAATTGTCTGTTATTGTTGGAACGGTCCATGTTACAATTGCATCACAGTTTCCTAGATCGTTGTTTATTGTAATATCCAATGGACATACAACTATACTTGGAGCTTCTGTATCGTTAATAGTGACATCAAAAGAACAGGTAGAAATGTTACCCGCTCCGTCAGTCGCTGTATAAGTTACTGTTGTCAGACCAACAGGGAAATTAAATCCTGGTGAATGCGTTGAAACAACTCCTAAACCTGCACAGTTATCAGTTGCGCTTGGTGGAGTCCATGTAATAATTGCGCCACAGTTCCCTGCATCGTTATTTGACGTAATTGCACCTGGACAACCAAGAAAGAATGGGTTTTCAGCATCAACCACCACCACGTCAAAGGAACAAATAGCATTGTTTCCATAAGCGTCTGTGGCAGTATAAGTTACTGTTGTATTTCCGACAGGGAAAATAGCTCCTGGTGAATGACTTGAAGAAACACCCACACCTAAACAATTATCACTTGCTGTTGGTTCTGTCCAGTTAACAAGTGCCGAACAGTTTCCTAGATCTGTATTTTGATTAATAGTTAAAGGACATCCTGCAAATATTGGAATTTCAGCATCCGTTACTGTTACATCAAAGGTGCAAAGATCTGTATTACCGTAAGCATCAGTTGCAGTATAAGTCACTGTAGTTGTTCCTATTGAGAATAGGTCACCAGATGTGTGCGATGATGTCAATACAACACCCAAGCAGTTATCTGCAGCTATAGGTGCTGTCCATGTAACTACTGCATCACAGTTTCCAAGATCGTTATTCGTTGCGATTGGTGCTGGACATCCGGAAATTAAAGGATTTTCAGTGTCATTAACAGTCACATCAAAGCTACAAGTAGAAGTGTTTCCTACCGCATCAAGAACTGTATATGTTACATTCGTTGTACCAATTGTGAAGAGATCACCAGGGTTGTGCGAAGCAGTTGTACTTGCCACTGCACAGTTGTCAGTTATTGTAGGGACTGTCCACGTTACAAGCGCATCACAGTTTCCTAGATCGTTGTTTATCGTAATGTCCAATGGGCATCCAGTTATACTTGGAGCTTCTGTATCGTTAATAGTGACATCAAAAGAACAGGTAGAAATGTTACCCGCTCCGTCAGTTGCTGTATAAGTTACTGTTGTCACACCGACAGGGAAATTAAATCCTGGTGAATGCGTTGCGACAACTCCTAAACCTGCACAGTTATCAATTGCGCTTGGTGGAGTCCATGTAATAATTGCGCCACAGTTCCCTGCATCATTATTTGAGGTAATTGCACCTGGACAACCAATAAAGAATGGGTTTTCAGCATCAACCACCACCACGTCAAAGGAACAAATAGCATTGTTTCCATAAGCGTCTGTGGCAGTATAAGTTATTGTTGTAGTTCCTGCAGGGAAAATAGCTCCCGGTGAATGACTTGAAGAAACACTTACACCCAAACAATTATCACTTCCTGTTGGTTCCGTCCAGTTAACAATTGCCGAACAGTTTCCTAGATCTGTATTTTGATTAATTGTTAAAGGACATCCAGCAAATACTGGAATTTCAGCATCCGTTACTGTTACATCAAAGGTGCAAATATCGATATTACCATAGGCATCCGTTGCTGTGTAGGTCACTGTCGTTGTTCCGATTGTAAATAGATCACCAGATGTATGCGATGATGTCAATACTACGCCTAGACAGTTATCGGCTGCTGTTGGTGCTGTCCAAAGAACCACTGCATTGCAGTTTCCTAAGTCATTGTTCATTGCGATTGGTGCCGGACATCCAGAAATCACAGGATTCTCTGTATCATTAACCGTGACATCAAAGCTACAAGTAGTTATATTTCCTACTGCATCAGTAGCCGTGTATGTTACTGTCGTTGTTCCAATGGCAAATGTGCTGCCAGAAGTATGTGTTGATGTTAATACTGTACCTAGACAATTGTCAGATTCTGTTGGTGCCACCCACGTAACTGTGGCATCGCAGTTACCAATATCATTTGAAACAGTTTGATTGCTTGGGCAAGCAGAAATCATTGGGCTTTCGTTGTCGTTAACTGTAACGTTAAACGTACATGTTGCTGTACCTCCCAACCCGTCGTCTGCGGTATAGGTTACTGCAGTTGTTCCGATTGCGAATACATCTCCAGGGTTTGAAGTGCTTGTAACTACTAGAGAAGCACATCCACCAGAAGCCAAAGGAGGCAACCAGCTGACAATGGCATCACAGTTACCAGCATCATTGCTTACAGTAATATCAGATGGACAATTTGAGAACGAAGGCAATCCTACATCAGTCACTGTAATATTAAACGTACACGATGCTGTGTTTCCGTTTGCATCAATTACAGAATATGTTACAGGTGTAATTCCAACAGGAAAGAAATCTCCTGAGTTTCCTGAAGCGGTCATTGAAACACTTGGGCAATTATCGCTAATTACTGGCGGCGTCCAAGCTACAATTGCACCGCATTGATTTGGGTCGTTTGTAGTTGTAATATCTGTTGGGCAACCTGTTATAGTTGGGTTAATATCATCGTTAATAGTAACGTTAAATACGCAGGTTGCCGTTTTTCCTACAGCATCAGTCGCTGTATAAGTGACTGTTGTAACTCCAGTAGGGAAAAATTGATTCGGAATGTGTGTTGAAGTAATTGTAACTCCCCCACAGTCATCTGTTGCTATTGGGACAACCCAAGAAGCAAAAGCTCCGCAAAGATTTGAATCTGTTGAAAGTGTCATATCCAATGGGCATGAGGCAAAAACGGGATCGTTTAGATCGCCAGACGTAATCGTATGATAGACAGGTGTAGACCACCCACAACAATCATTTCGTTCTCTTAATCTAATATGATAATCAGTACTTAAAGCAGTTGTAGGAATTGTCCAATTGGCTACTTGAGAAGTGAAAATAGCAATTGGAGTAACTGTCGTGTTGCCATCTTCAAAAATAACCCACTCATATTCAGCTGCAACATCGGTAGTGGTCAATGTTACAGTCGACCCAAAACAACCCGAATTTGGAGTTGTGGGATCTACTAAAGGGAGTGGTCTAGTATCTCTGATATAGATATAATTTTTATACTCTGTAGCATCAATTGTTAGATCATAATGTCCAGAAGCATTAAAGTTTACTACGGCTGTATTGCTTGCATTATTATAAGAACTAGTTATAACATCAAGATCATTTATATAGGTGGCTCCCGCTGGTAAAGTCCAAGTACCTGACGAAGTTGAAATAATAATTTCTGAATTTGTACACCCTCCAAACATAGTAGCAATTATCGTTTGAGGATTTGGTATCGTATTTCCTGTGGTGGTTACACCTTGAATTCCAGTGGAGGGACCATTTATTCCAACTTGACCTTGACCACCTTGACCACCTTGACCGCCTTGACCGCCTGAACCGCCTATACCGACTTCGTCTGAATACTGGCCAATCCCTCCAATTCCTCCATTTCCTCCAATCCCTCCATTTCCTCCATTTCCTCCAGTACCAAGTGTTCCTGGAAAAGTACTTACATCAAATAAGTTCGCGCCAGTATTTCCACTAACAGCATAAACCCCAAAAGAGCCACCGCCACCGAATCCACCGAATCCACCTTCACCTCCTTGTCCACCGCCGCCGCCACCGCCGCCGCCAGATCCAGAGCCGTCGTCTGCGAAGCAACCAAAGGTGCCGTCATCCTCTTGGCCGCCACCGCCGCCACCGCCGCCACCGCCGCCGCCACCTGTTCCATCAAAGCCTTGCTGTGCCTGGTTTCCAGGTGTGAAGTACTGATTGTAGCTAAATGAAGGAATAGTGACTCCAGCTGCTCCAGCTAAACCAGTTGCTCCAACTAAACCAGCCGTACCATTATTAGGAGGAATTGCGCAATTTTGAAGCGTTAAGCCTCCAACGCCATTGGCACCACCTAAAGCACCACCTCCCCCAGCACCACCTGTTCCACCATTTTGTCCATTTATTCCACTATCTGTACCTCCAGTACCACCACCTCCGCCGCCGCCGCCAGTGCTTAGGGCGCCTCCGACTGTGCCGTTCGAGCCAACTGTTGTTCCATTACAAGTAACTGCACCTGCTCCACCTATTCCAGGTAAAGGAAAACTTCCATTTCCTCCATTTCCATCATCAGGACCTCCAGCTCCACCGCAACTAGAACCATCATCATCTCCAGGGTGCCCCGTTCTGCCATTAAAACCGGTTGATCCAATCGCGCCTGAACTGCCATTTGATCCATTTGATCCATTCCCAGCAGATATTGAGCTTCTTGTAAAATAAAAATTGTTCGAATTACTTACGTGAACGCCATAAACTGTTCTACCCCTGCTACTTGTTGTGCTAGTGGCATTGCTAGTGTTTATTAAAGTAATGTCCTTGATGTAGACATTTGAAACACCATTTAATTCAACAGCAATGTAGTGACCTACTCCTGCGCTTGTCGAATAAGGTGCTAATACTTCAATCACAGTTGTCAATGAACTATTCTTACGCCATTCACTTCCAACTATTTCGTATCTTCCGTCAATAACTGTTTCACTAGGGATACTTATCGTAGAACTAAATCCTGAATGCAGTCCTGCGAGTATATTAATCTGATGTCTTGCTGGTGTTACTAGAGTGATTGCCTGATCCAAGGTAACTGGATCACCAACAGTTCCTGAACCTGATGGATTACCGCTAGGTGTAACATAAATAATATTAGCACAATTTGTTTGAGAATGCACAGCTGATAATGGCGCTATGATTAATAAAAATAATGAGAGATAACAAGTAATAGATTTCATTTAGCAAGTATTAGTTATAACTTTCACGAATCTACGCTAGTTACAGTATTGTAAAAAACGTAATAACATATTACAAATGCAATATTTTGGGTTGAATAACTTTAAGTTAGGGTGCGAAAATGAAGATTTCGTCGTTCTGAAGCGATTTAATTGACTTTACAATTCTGAGTTTTATCAATACCAAGTTGCAGTCTAAAAGAGAAAGGTTAGACATCAAAAAGTGTAGAATTAACTTGTTTTCCTTCAGTATGAATTACTAAGAGCTTATGTAAGCGTCTTTTTCACATACAAAATGGTCGTACCTTAATGCAAATAAAAAATTGGATTTAAAAATAAATGAAGGGGACAACTAAATCAATTGTTGTTCAGAGCAATGTTAAATCTTATTTCATATTTGTCAATAATCTCTTGAAATTGTGGTTCCTTGCGAATAAGTAGAGCTCTTTCACCTTCGTCATGTACTATTAGTGCCCATTCACCATCTCCTATTCGGCTGCCTAAAAACTCAAGATGACGAACTTTCTCATTTTTTAAATTAACGAAAAGAGCTTTAACATCATTTGTACTTTTGTAATCAATCCATTTTAAAATGTCCTGTGTACAGTCTTCTATAATTTCCTCGTTTATATCTTTCTTTTCCATCTTTTGATATAAACTAGTGGCTTCTGGGAAAAAAAAGTTCAGTTCTTCAGAACTTTGACTGTTGTTATATATGAAAAATGGAATTTCTATCTCTTTTGAGATTGTATAAATTGAGTCATACTTTTCATCTAGTCCTAACTTCCAATTTAAATTTCCGTCTTGAATATTGAAAAGTCCCGCTAAACAAAAAGGAATTATTAAATAAATGGCACCTTGTGAAAATCTTGATTTTTCAAATAATGATTGTAAAACTCTGGATTCCCGAATGATTAAAACTGAAACAACAGTGAATAATAGTACTGTGTTTACCGAGAGAAAAAACAATATTAGGCAGCTAGCAGCTAATATTAACTTAGGATTATTTAATTGATTTTTTGAGAGCAATCGAATTAGAACAATACTCCAAATTAAAATCAACAAACTCATTCCTAATTCAAGAACGTTGATTTCTAGTGCCATTTTGAAAGCTGCAAACAATTCATATTGTATCGGATGAATTAGGCTAAGTATGTCAGCTCCATAAATAAAAAGGGTTAACCCTAAAGAAATGATATAAGAAGCGGCAAATATAATTTTCAGTTTAGTGCTTTTTGCAGTATAGACAAGTACTAAAATGAATAAAAGACTGAGATAGTATTCACTTCCAAATGCAACCCAATAAAAAGTTGTTACAGCAATAAGCCCCGTTTTGATAATGCTGTCTAATTCTTTATTTACGATGAGATTCAAGAATACTGCAACGAACAAAAAGTCAAATGCGGTTATGTGTATAACACCATTGATTAAAATAAAAGGCATTAAAAGCAAAATAATAACGGTAGCAATTAATCCATTTATTTTTGATTTCAAGAAATTTCGAAGTAAAAGGATTGCAATAAACCAAACCCCAACAAAAACTCCATGCAACAGAGCAATTGAATGGGTGTTGATTGTGAAATTCGTGAAATTAGTGTAAGTCGAAAAATGTTCGAGATCAAAAGATGTCACATGTCCAGGGAGAAGAGAAATATCTAGCGATTGACATAAAAAAAACAAGACTAGCACGCCCCCAATTAAATTTAATATCTGATATGTGCATTTTGCTATAACCATACATGAAATAATTTAAAGTTATTATATTTATCCTTAAAATGGAGTAAATGATAGCAATAGATAACCTAATGAATCGCCTGAATATGAAAGTAAGCGGTTCAACTTTAGGGATATTTCGAATTCTTTTTGGTTTAGTAATGCTAAGGGAATTCAATCATTTTCACAATTATTTCCGAACAAGTTTAATCCACTCATCATTTTATGTTCAGTATGACGGTTTTATGTGGTTAGAAATGTTGCCCAAGGACTTCATTCCTGTATTTTTTATGGGCTGTATGCTGTGTTGCTTTCTCTTTACACTCGGGATCTTTACGCGGATCAATTCCGTTTTAATGTTTCTAGGGTTCACTTATGTTTTTTTAATGGATCGCGGACACTATAACAATCATTTTTACTTCTATTCACTGCTCTTATTCCTTTTCATGTTTGTTAATTCGAGTTGGGGAGGATTACAAAATAAGCTCAAAGAAGTAAAGGTTCCATATTGGCAAATTTTGATTCTGCAATTGCAAATTTTTATTGTTTATTTCTTTGGTGCAGTTGCCAAATTAGATTCTGATTGGTTACAAGGCGTTCCTCTTCAGTTTTGGATGTGGCAGATGACTGAAAGTTTGCCACAATCGATTCAAGGAATTTACAGAACACCTGAAGCTGCTATTTTTTTCAGTTACCTTGGACTTATTTTTGACTTGGTAGTTGGGTTTTGCTTGATATCACGACGGTTTAAACGCCCTGTACTTATTCTGATACTCCTCTTTCACCTGCAAAACATATTCTTTTTCGACATTGGAACATTTCCAATTGCAATGCTTGGAACCACTATATTATTCGCAAACCCAAAGTATGGTGAATATATTTATTCAGCGATTGGTGATGGCTTAATGAAAAAATTGCGAGTGTTTATTTCTAATCGTCCAATTCGCTCAAGCTGGAAATGGTTTAGAACCAAAAGCCCAAAATTTCTTCCTGAAAGAGTTGAGACGTCAGCTAGATCTCTAAGAAACAACTTGGCTTTGTCTATTATGCTTGTCTGGTTTATTATACAAGCTTTATTGCCGTTTCGTCAGCATTTATATAAAGGCAATCCTTCATGGACAGGAGAAGGGCATTTATTTGCGTGGAGAATGATGCTTGTTGACACTACTTATGGCGTGAGATATTGGATGGAAGATCCTCAAACGAAAGAACAATATCCCATCGCCATAGAAAATTACATCTCATTTAGGCAGTTTTATAAAATGTCTAGAACACCGAAATCATTTTTACTATTTGCCCATTTTATTCGAGATGAAGCCGTATCAAATGGAAACAAGGAGCCTATTATTCGAATGGAGATTTATAAATCTGTAAACTTTAGAGAGCCTATAATACTGAATGATACGACTTTAAATTACTCAAGAGTTGAATATTCTGCTTTAAAACCGGTAATCTGGATAAATAATTGGAAACCATCCGATCAGAAAATTAATTTTGATCAAAGTTCTTTTGAAAACTGGCGAAAAGTGATTGATTCGCAAAATTCGGTACAGAATTAGAAACCGAAGCCGCTTTATCTATTTCTTTTCAGTTTTAGGGAAGTTATTCAAATAGGCTCTACTGATATTAAGTTCGCGATTATCCACCATTACAACGGATGTTTTACCAGGCCGTTTGACAATTTGTCTTTTTTTTAATACAAAAGGACCTGTGAATTCTGATAAAATCTACACCAGAAAAAAGGAAGATAAAACCCTGAAATTTTGATCGTTCTAATATTGGTTCAGTTCTTTCGGAAGTGAGTTATTGCTATAACGATTAGCGGCTAGGAACCTCACGGCTCTTAACTAAAACTTAGTTTTCGAGGGTAGGAATGATTTTCTAAACGTAAGCGATATCTCGAAGCACTAAACTTTCAGATAAACACAAACTTTGAAACGGGCGAAAACCTTTGCATTTACTACTGTTTCGCCTATTTTTTATATACATTGTTACCACCAGTTATTTATTCATTAGTTGTATTATAATCCCAATTATTCCAATTGACAAGCATAATGGTACAAACAATTTTGTGTCAGCTTTCGCAAAATCAGTATGCTTTATTTTCTTGAAAAGCCCTACATATTTAAAATCACCAATTGTTCTTAAAATAAAAATAGTAGGAATTATCCAACCTCCATAAGTAATTATCCAATTAGGAACTTGATTATTGAATATACCTGTTTTTACTAAATATAATAAGCCAAATGAAATTAAGCCAAGAGCAACAATTGCTGTGGCAATTCTCGATGGTTTCATTGCTTTTTCTCCATTTTCTTCAGTAGGTAAAGCATTATTTATACCCCATTTTCCACCAAAAAGCCAATAAAAATGTATTAAACCTAGTGCAGTAAAAATGATTGTTAAGATAGTTGATAATATTGCTGTTATCATATTTCTGTCAATTGAAAAATTTGTTCATTCTGTTTTCTATTAACTGAAGAAGGCGTTAATCTTAACATTTGATTTCGTAACCCAATTAATATTGGATTTTTAAGATGTGCCATTTTTCCAACAAGCCAACTTGCTTTAACTACTTGATGTGCTTTTGGTAATCTTAATTTTTGATATTCCGAAAATGCTTTAGTAATTCCATATTTGTATAAACATTCTGAAAGCACAAAAGCATCTTCGATAGCCTGACAAGCACCTTGTCCCATATTTGGTGTTGTTGCGTGTGCTGAATCTCCGATTAAACATACATTTTCTTTAAACCAAATGTTTGTTGGTTTTAAGTCTGAAATTTCGGCAGTATTTATATGTTCTTTTTTCGTTGATTTTATGATGTCCTTAATTACTGAATTATAATCGCTAAAATATTGCTCTATATTGTTGATAGAAAATTTATTCGCGTTTTTCTTGGACGATTTTAAAGCATACCAATAGACTTTATTTTCTGCAATTTGAACAAAACCAAAACGTTCGGCTTTTCCCCAAGCCTCGTTCAATTCGTTTCTAAATTTTACCGGTAATTCACATTCCGTAATTCCTCTCCAGCATATTTGATTTGCATTTCTTATGCTATTATTTGGGAATATGTTTTGTCGAACAATAGAGTTCAGTCCATCAGTTCCCAAAACAGTTGAGGATTGAATTTGTTCTCCATTTTGGAATTTCAAAAAATATCCATTTGTGTTTTCAACGATTGAAGTAAGTTTATGGTTGAGATTAATTTCGGTTGATTTTAATTTATCAATTAATATCTGTTGTAATGTTCCTCTATGAATTGCAATGTTTTTGGTTTTATTTTTTTGCTCAAAATAGGTCAAGTCAATTTTTGAAAGTGGATTTAGGTTTGGTTTGGTAATATTCATTGATGATATTGGATTTCCATTTTCCTCAATTTCTTTTCGCAAGCCTAACTTTTCATAAACTTGCATCGCATTGTTCGCTAAAATAATTCCTGCTCCAACTGGTTTTATTTGTTCCGCTTGTTCAAAGATTCTTGTTTTAATTCCTTTTTGTTCAAGTGCAATTGCAGTAGTTAATCCTCCTATTCCTGCTCCAATAATATCTATAATCATAAATGTCCTTATTGCTTTAGGACAAACGTACTAAAAATATACTGAATTAGTACAATTGTACTAAAAATTATATCTTTGTTATAATGAATGAAACAAAACATAAGATTTTAATAAAATCTTTAAAGCTTTTTAATACTACTGGAATCTCAAATGTATCTTTAAGAAATATTGCTGATGAAGTTGGAATTAGTGTTGGTAATTTACAATACCATTTTAAAAAGAGAGAGGATATAATTGAAGCACTCTATTTTCAATTAGTTGCGAAAATCGATAATGTTTTTGTTATATCAACCGATGATTTATTGAAATCATTTTTAAATATCTCGATAGAAATTTATAAAATACTCTACGAATACAATTTTTTCTTATTGGATTTTGTTGCTATTACAAGAAGAAATCAGAAGATAAAAAGTCATTATTCTGAACTTTCAAAACGAAGAGAGATAGAATCTTTGAAAGTCATTGATGTTCTTATTAAAAATGGATTATTTCGTAAAGAATTACTCAAAAATGAATATCGTTGTTTATTCAAGAGGATAGAGGTAATCAGTAATTTTTGGTTTTCTTCTATTTTAATTCAAGCTGATGTTTTATCGAAAGAGTCCATTCAGGAATATTCAATACTTATTAGCCAAAGTATTTATCCATATTTAACTGATGAAGGAAAAAACCAGTATGTCAATATTTTCCCGTCTCAGTTGGTTTAATTGGTATAACGATTAGCGGCTAGGAACCTCACGGCTCTTAACTAAAACTTAGTTTTCGAAGGTAGGAATGATTTTCTAAACGTAAGCGATACCTCGAAGCAATAAGCCCCGTTTGGTTTTTAGCGGCTGTTATAACCCGTCTCATTCTAGTGGTTCACCGTTCACAACAATATCGGAAAGATAAAATGTTGTGTTCATATTGTCTGTGATATTCATACCAAGCGCAAATACAATTGTAAGTACCGCTAGCCATTTTTGTGTTTTCTCAGCTTTTTTTAATTGTGCCCATATCCATACCAATAATAGTATACCAAAAGCGATTAGCCACAAAGCAGCAAAAATCATTTTGTAATCGGCGAATTCTACCACATTGTCAACTTGATCTATTGTTTGTCTATGGGCCAAACAATAGATCATTTTGGTGCTTAGCGCGCAAAGGCAAAAGATTCCTGTTACAATGTTTATTTTACGCATGGTGTACTCTGGTTAATGGGGTATAACAAGCGTATAATCCCAATTGGTTCTATCCACTTTATATGTTTTAATTCAAAAATAATGAACCTAGCATATTTTTAATCTGATGAATGTTGTTGCTCCACCTATCTATACTCTCTTAATTGTCTGTGAACTAAACAATCACCTTAACACCAACGATACAAACATCATCGACTTGTTCCTCAGTGCCTTTCCAAGTTTCAAATGTTTCGTCCAATACCTTTCGTTGATCACTCACAGATTTTTCTTGCAGCTCCAAAATAAGATACTTCAAGGGCAACGATTTGAATTTTTTTCCTTTTTCACCTCCAAATTGATCCGCAAATCCATCTGTAATTAGATAGTAAACATCGCCGTTAATAACATCAATTTCACGTGTTGAAAATGGGGGAGGAGTAGCAAATTGATACCCAACGGGCATTTTGTCGGGAACAATTTCCAACAAACTCAAAGCCGATGTTTTACTCTCCAAAACCTTCTTTACATTGTCCGGTGGTGGACTGTCTTTGTGTCGAAGGATCCAGAGCGGATTGTTTGCTCCAGCATAGCGCAATTTATTCGCAGATTTGTCCCAGACGCAAATTGAAATATCCATTCCATCTTTGGTTTGCGCTTCTCCTTTTTGCGTTAATGCTGTTACAATTTTAGAACGAAGTAAATCCAAGATCGTTCCTGGGTCGGTTGTTCGGTTTTCAATAACGATTTCATTCAAGAATCCTGTTCCAAGCATACTCATGAATGCTCCTGGAACGCCGTGCCCAGTGCAATCTGAAACGGCCCAAATAGATAAGTTCTTATCTGCATTATTGTAGGCCCAGTAGAAGTCGCCACTCACAACATCTTTCGGTTTAAAGAGTACAAAATGCTCATCGCTGATCTTTTGCCATTCGCCTTCCTTAGACATGATTGCGTCCTGAATTCGTTCTGCGTAAAGAATACTATCCGTAATTTCCTTGTGTTGAATTTGAATTTCAGCATTTTGCTTTTTCACAATACTGTTCTGGTTTTTCACCAACTGATTCTTTCTTTTTAAATAGTACAATCCAATTCCAACTAGAACGAGCATAAAGGCAAAAACCCAAATTAAATTTTCTCTTGCTTTCACCTGCTCAGCGGAAATTTTATTGTCGTGATCGACTTTGGCGTCTGCTTGAACTTGTTTTAAAGAATCCGCCAAATGCTTTTTCTTTTTTTCAAAGCTGTCTTCCGACTTTGAAACGGCATCATTGAGATCTCCTAAATTCAGGCTATCCTTATACTTATAGGCAATCTCCAGGTAATAAAGTGATTTGTTAAATCGATTTGTCAGCTTCATGATTATGGATTTCATCTCATAAGCCTCCTTAATCATTTCATAGTTCCCCGATTTTAGAGCGTATTTCATTGCGCTATCTGCAATAATCTCTGACTCTTTATAGCGACCTATTTCAGTATAGCTATTAGCTAGAGTGTGAAAACTTCGGGCTATTGATAAAAACGATCCACTCATTTTACTCAATTCAATGGATTGATTAAACAGTTCAAATCCTTTATCAAATTCTTTTTTATCGAAATAAATATTGGACATATTGTACAGCATCTGAGCTTGAAGCTGAATGCTATTCACAGCTTGAGCCAATTCCAATCCTCTAGCAAATTGTGTTAATGCTAAATCAGGATGCTCTTCATTTTTTTGAACAAGAGCGAGAAGGTTTATTGTACTCAGCATCGCAGAAGTGTCTTTGTACTTTTCCGCAAGCTGGAATCCTTTTTCACAATATTTTGTACATTTCTTGTAATTGGCCAAATTAAAAAAGATGTATCCCAAATTAGTATAGCTCGTTATGGTATGTTTTTCATGGATCTTTTCTGCAAGACTAAGTGCCTTGAAATATTGATCTGAAGCTTTAACAAGATCACCTTTGTAGGCATATATGGAGCCGCGCATATTAATTGATTTTACAGCAAGTAAATCAATGTGGTGTTTTCTTGAAATATCGAGGGCTCGATCTACATAAAATAATGCGGAATCATACTCGTTCATGTATACTTTAGCTGATCCAAGGAAGATATATCCGCTTATTTGTCCTTTGAAATCTTCGATCTTACCAGCAATTTTAATTGCTTCTTTCGTGTATAATTCACCTTTTTCAGGGTTTGTATAGCTCGAATCTGAACCTGCTTTGTTGAGCTTACGTACAAGAATAGTATCCTTTAAGGTGCGTCTGCTTTGATCATAAACGCCTAATCTCTTCAAGTAAGGGTCTTGCTCTTGGGCGGTAGAATTAAAAGAGAGTATTGTAAAAATAAATAAGTATAACGGTCTCATAATCATAGTGGTATAAACAAATATACAAGAAGTTGCCCGTCGATTATAATATTATGGAAATTAATCTGTTATCACATAGAAGTGATTTGTAAAGTAAATCGCTTAATTAGTTTTGCTACATGCGTTTGATCCTATTTATTTTTTCCTTGATTGTTTTTCAAGTTTACAGTCAAGAAACCTACTTCGTGAAAGATGCCTTCTCGGAAAGTTCTATTCCTTTTGTCAAAGTGTTTCCAAATGATGGAGAACCTTTTCTGGCTGATATTGATGGAGCCTTCGAGATTCAATCCTCGACGATCAATTTCATATTGAAATACGGCGGTTATATAGACACTACAATCGACGTAAGTGCAATTGAAGATACTATTGTTTATTTGCAACCCAACGTTCAGCAGGTCGACGAAATGACGGTTGTTCCTGGTGTTAATCCAGCGCATCGGATAATGAGAAAGGCTATTGAGAATCGAAAAGCCAACCATCCAATGAAAAACGATGGGTTTCGATACAACAGCTACAGCAAGTTTATTTTCGATGTCAATCAAGAAGGTTTGGCTGCAAATTCCGATACGACGTCGGACAGTACGCTGATTAAAATGCGAAAATTTTTCTCAAAGCAACATTTATTCATGTTGGAGTCTACTTCAAAGCGGACGTTTACACCGCCTTATAGAGATCAAGAAGAAATTACGGCATATAAAGTTTCTGGCTTTACAGACCCGATGTTCTCCACTTTTGCCAATGGAATGCAGTCCTTTAGTTTTTATGACAATCAGTTTGATTTAATGGGTTCGATGTATATCAATCCGCTTGCTTTTGGCGGAATCAACCGTTATTTGTTCATCCTGGAGGATTCTACGTTTCACGAATCGGACACGACGTACACTATTTATTACCGGCCTCGAAAAGGAAAATCATTTAAGGGCTTGGAGGGACATTTGTATATCAACACAAATGGTTTTGCAGTTGAGAAAGTAATTGCTGAACCCTATGCTGATACGACTGGGATGAGGATTAAAATTGTTCAGGAATATGAATTTTCAAACAATAAAAAGTGGTTTCCAACCAAGTTGAACACCGAGGTGGATTTCGGAACTCCATTGGCTTCTGGGATTAAGCAATCGTCGATTGTTGGGACGGGACAAACCTATATTTCTGACATTGAAATCAATCCAACAGACCTTGTTAAAAAATTCGATAATAATATTTCATTGTATACAGCAGAAGGTGCAAATGCACAAAATGAAAATCAATGGGATTCACTGAGACGGTACGAAATTACGGACAAGGAGTTGCGAACGTATGACGTGATTGACAGCCTTTCAGAGGCGCAAAGCTTTGATAAAAAGTTGAATTTTTTAAATCAATTATCGGATGGCAAACTGCCGTTAGGAAATTATGCATTGGATTTAACACGACTTCTGAGCTTTAATTATTACGAACGCTACCGCTTTGGTTTGGGCTTGGAGAACTCTCAAAAGCTGATGAAAAACATTGTAGTTGGTGGATATTTTGGATGGGGAACAGGCGACAAAGAATGGAAATATGGTGCGTATTCAACCTTTCATTTAAGTCGAAAACGAGGAATGAAAATCGAACTGAAATACCAACAAGATGTTTACGAACGGGGCGGACATAATTTCATGGGTTCAAGGTTTAACCTGGAAAACTCAAATGCCCTCCGGTTTTTGTTCATTTCAAGTATGGACCGTCAACGCTTGGGAGAAATTGCATTTACGACAGATATCAAGGCGA
This sequence comes from Salibacteraceae bacterium, assembly GCA_047628775.1. GTDB lineage: Bacteria > Bacteroidota > Bacteroidia > Flavobacteriales_D > Crocinitomicaceae > UBA4466. Next base: position 29,148 of record JBLHVW010000010.1, read on the forward strand.
ATATGTCCTTTCGGTTGTTTGGAAATTACCAGCGAATTGAATTTACTCAGAACTACCAATTTCAACCTTTGGACGGAACATATTCGAGTCCTGTGGATACAGATTTAGCTGAAATTGGATTTGAATTCAGGTGGAATATTTTAGAGAAGTACATGCTTTTGGGAAACAGGAAAGTATCCCAAGGAATTAAGTATCCAGTATTGAAATTTAAATTGGCAAGAGGGGTTAAAGGTTGGTTCGAAAGCAATCTTAATTATTTACGAATGAATGCTGAGATTTCCCAAACGGTTAACTTCCTTGGAGTGGGGAAGTTTAAGATTAAAGTAGAAGCGGGAAAGACGGTTGGAAAAGTGCCTTTGTTTTTAACGCACGTTGGAAATGGAACGGGAGTGCAATGGTTGACGAGCGTTTTGAATACCTTCGAAACAATGACCCCAGGAACGTTTTACAGTTCAGAACAAGCTGCTTTGTTCACCCGATTCGAATTTAAATCTTTCAAAACTGCAGCGAAATGGAACGAGCCAAAGATTTCAGTGCACCACGCCATCGGTTATGGAAGAATGAATGATCGTTTGGACCACATTTCTGATTTTCAAACCATGGAAAATGGTTATTACGAAGGCGGACTAATACTGGACGGTCTCTATACTTCATCCCTGATGGGGCTCGGGATAGGTGTGTTTTACAATTATGGAAACTACGCGAATGCTGATTGGAAGCAAAATATAATGCCGAAGATCGCTTTTAGTTTTATGTTGGATTAGTCGCAAGCTCCTTTTTGGATCGCTGCGCTTTTGGATCAGTCACAAGTTCCCTTTTGGATATTAGAATTTAGAAAGGCTAGCGCCTTTTAGAAAACATATTGATTATGACAACAATATTCATTTTAACATACATTTTGGTCAATTTGATTCTAATAATTAGATTTTATAAAATCTTAATTAAACAAAAGGCGCTTGGGCTTGCTTTAATCGTGTTGTCGGAATATGTACTTATTTGGCTAAATACTGAACTGTTTAATCGGATTAATCAATACCTTTCGAAGAATGAAATTTATATCGAATTAGGGCACAGTTCTCTTCTTTTGATATTATTAATGATGTCAGTATTTGGATTGGCAACAATTGTAATTTTATTTCGCAGCTCAGGATTGTTCAACAGCAATTCAATTTTGGGTGTTGGGATTTAAAATGCTATCTCGACTACGCTCGATAAGCAGTTTCAATTTGCTCGATAAGCGGTTCAATTGGTTACTCAATTAGCGGTTTAAATAGTCCTTGATTGGAAAATGGTATTAGATTGAAAAAGGGTGATCGAGCGTAGTCGAGATCACCTCAACATATTAATATGTCCAGTAGTGAAATGATCTGGGTTTAGAGGCTCACACGTTCTGTACTGAACGGTGTAACCATACGTTCCATCTTGAACCAATTGTCCCTTGTAGGTCCCGTCCCATCCCTGATCAACGTCAAACGTTTCGAAGAGAACCTGTCCCCAACGGTTGTAGACTTTCAAGTGCCATTCATAGATGTAGAAATCGGTGATCGCATTAAACGTGTTGTTGAATTCGTCTCCGTCTGGTGTAAATGCATTTGGAATATAAAGTGTAAATGGCTCAATGTACAATTCGTTGTACGCCGTGTCCTTACAGCCCCATTCGTTTGTTACGATCTGCATTGGGTAATGCGTTCCATCGAACAAATACTGGTGTGTAGGGTTTGCCTCCGTTCCATTAGAGAAAATCGTAGAGTCATCGTACCAGTAAAAATAATGATCACCACCCACCGATTGATCAATGAATTCGACAACTGAATTACAGATGTCTGTATAATCTGGCGTTACTGCAAATCCCGCTTCTGGGTTTGGATTAACATTAACAATATCGGACTGCATTAGCGTCAATGTGTCAATGCATCCTTCAGTCGTATAAATCGTCAAAGTCACAGGGTAATTCCCAACAAAATTGTAAACGTGAGATGGGTTTTGGTCTGCGGAAAAACCGCCATCTCCGAAATCCCAGTCGTAAAAAATAGGTGTTTCGGCCCAACTTAGATCAATGAATTGCGCATTAAATGGAACGCATTGCAATCCTGGCTCTATTCCAAAATTAATCGTCGGAGGACTGAATAAATAGATTTCTTGAGTCTCGCTCTCAATGCAGTTTTCGAATGTTCCTGTCAAGGTAATAGGAATTGTTCCTGGCACGCTAAATACAACATCAAACACATCAATATCAGTTGAACTTGATAGGGAAGCGTTCGGTCCAAAGTTCCAAGTGTAAACAGACCCAGGAGGTCCACTCACTGTACCATCAAAGTCAAAGCTGTTGTCTGTAAAGCACATTGATGCAGCTGATGTAAAGTCAATAACAAGAAGTTCATTGAGCGTAATTGTTTCTTGGGTCACATCAAGACACGACGGAGATGACCAAGCTGACAATGTTACAGTATACGTTCCCGGTCCAGGGAAAACATAGGAAGGATCGAAATCACTGGATACTCCAACGCCATCTCCGAAGTCCCATGCGTAATTGGTAGCATTTGTGGAGCTATTGTCAAAATAAATATCAAGTCCTTGGCATTCAATATTCGGGAGGATGATCATTCCAGCTTCGGGGCCAGGCATTACAAAAACTTCATCTGTCCATGATGATGTGCATAGCGAAATAATTCCTGTAATTGTCACAGATTGCAGTCCAGATGTCGAAAATGAAACGTCATTAATAACGGCTCCAGTTGCGGTAGGCTGATTCGCATTCGGTCCAAAATCCCATTCATAGGTTATTCCTGCGGGACCGACGGCAGTGAAATCAAATTCATTGTCTAGTAGACAGAGCGAGTCTTGAGAGAGCCACGTTACCTCCAATTCATTGTTTACCACAATATCCATGTAAGCAGTATCGGTACAAGACCATCCTGGGTTTACAACGAGCATTGCAGTGTAAGATCCTGGCGCTGGGTAAGTGAAAGACGGTTGGAATGCTGTGCTAACATCAGTTGCTGATCCGACAACTCCAAAGTCCCAAGCGTAATTCGTTCCTCCGTAAGAGTTGTTTTCAAAGTTGATTGTTAATCCTTGGCAATAAGAAACGAATGTAGCCAATTCATCTTGTTCTGGCAGAAGGCTTTCCAATTGGAGGTTGCAATTGAATACTCTGAAAAGGAAATCTCTTGTTGTTTGATTAATAACGATTCCGTTTCTAATTTCTTGAACTTGAATTCCTACTACAAAAAGCCCTAGCAAGCTCGGTGAAGCAGTTAATTGTCCGGTAGTTGGATTGATACTAATCGAAGCTCCAGGACCCAATGGGTTAGCAGCGTTAAAACCTCCGGCCCAATTCACAGGGTTGTAAGGTGGCGGTGGCGCTTGATTCGGTGCAGGATTAAAAGATGATGCTCCAGAAAACGGAGTCACAAGAGAATACACCAGTTGATCTCCATCAGGATCTGTTGCACTATGATCGAAATCCAAATCTTCATTATTGCAAAGTAAAAGTGGCGGGTAGTTTGTAAATCTCGGACTGTTATTTTCCCATTCACCCGTGTCAAATCCAGGAACGTGACATGTTAATGTAATTCCTGTATCATCAGGGTTTATTAAGTTCGTAACGTTTGGTCCACGACAACAGCGTTGATAAGATATATCATAACCACCAACAGCTGGTGGAAGGTTTACGACAACGACGTACTCTGCATGTTCAGTACAAATATTCGTCGGTGGCGTAACACAAGGGTTGTTAAAAACAACAGGAAGCGTTGTGCTTCCAGGGAAAGGTACAGCAACATTCTGAACCATATTTCCATTGTTATAAACAGTTAGGAAAAGTGGGTTGTCGTATTGTGCTCCAGTTGAAAGGCAATCACGGTAAAGGCTAATGTGAAATTCATAATTGTTTCCACCCAGATAATTGTAATAGATATCGCCTCCAACAATATGCGAAGCTTGCACATTTGAAGAAAATGATAACATTAAAAGAATGAATAGGTATTTAAATTTCATTGTAGTTCTTAAATCTGTAGTCTTTAGACGCAAAAATAGGGCAAATGTTATACCAAAAAGATAATAAATCGTCCTATTCTTGGAAACGTATGAAAATCAAAAGAGTTGCTCGTTGAAGTTTATTGGATTTTTAAGGTAGTTGAAGTTGCCATTTTTACAGATCAATTGCCCGTCTATAGTACGATTTACCGATTTCTCAGTTCCGAAAATAATTTTATTCAAGTTGTACTTTTCTACCATTGATGGGTAGTAAATATTTTTACTTATTTCTAAAGGGAATACTAAATTGTAGCATTTTCCAAAGTCATTTTTGACTAAAATTGAATTTATTGCACGAGAAATGTCCTCACTATGAATCAAATTGACAGTTGCTTTTCCATCATTTGAAATCGATTTTCCTTGCATTGATTTTATTGGATGGCGATTTGGCCCAATTAACCCTCCCAATCTTAAAATTGTGAGTCGGTTTTCAAGGTGTTTTTGAAGTTCTATTTCAGCATTCAGAACAACGGATTGTTCATCATGCTTGAATGAATATGCCTCGGTAAAAACAACTTCTTCTGAAGGGTAAACTCCAATGGAACTTGTGAAGATGACATTGGTTGTTTTAGGGAACTGTTGTACGCAATTCCCTAGAACTGTTGCGTAATAATTTGGATCTTCCCGTTTGATAGGAGGGAGGGGTAAAATCAAAAGATCTGTGTTATCAGTAATTTTGGTTGAAATTTGCGAATTAGGGTCTAAATCAAGGTTGAATCCATTGATTGATGTTTTTGAAATTTTCTCTTTTTGTGCTTCAGACCGATAGGAACCATAGATGGAATGTCCTTGTTTAGAAAGGTATTCTCCAACTTGAATTCCAAGCCACCCGCAACCGATTATTGTTATTTTCAAATCTTGAATTTTGTTGCTGTAAAGGTACTATTTATTGGTTGTGACTTGGGTGCGTTTGGTTTCTTGTTGTTTGAAGTTTGCTAGGTATTTTTTTAACCGCAAAGGCACAATTCGACTTGGCTGAGCCAAGGCTAGGCACAAAGGAAGGTTATGGTTAGAGGGCACAAGGTTTTGCTGACCCAAGGGGCAGCTGGTGTCGAAAGATTATTGTATTCCAATCAAATAGTGCCTTTTGCGTCTGCCTGCCCTGCCGCTTTTCTTCAAAAGGTGCATTTTTTTCTGATGGTTACAACTGAGACAACGCGAACACCGCACGTTGAGATTCGCTCGTTCGAAGAATAATCAAATTTAACGATCGAAAAGTGTCTAAAATTTGAATCAAGTTCTAGAACGATTGCTTAACTTTGTAGCATGACTTTTTCGAAGTGGTTTGTTCGTTTCAATTGGATAGCAGTAGTACTCATCTACATGATTTTCGTTGCTGGAAGTTTGGTGCGAATTACGGGAAGTGGAATGGGATGTCCGGATTGGCCGAAGTGTTTTGGAACGTGGATTCCGCCAACAGTTGAAAGTCAGCTCCCAGAAAATTATAAAGAAGTTTTTGGAGAAAGAAGAGCACAGAAACTCGAAAAGTTCTCAAAATTGCTTCAAACGATTGGGCTGGATGAGACTGCTGAAAGGATGTTGAATGATCCTGAATTACGTCACGAAGAAGATTTTAACGCAAAAAAAACGTGGATTGAATATCTAAACCGCTTGGCAGGATTCTTAGCAGGAAATGTGATGCTGTTCATTTTCGCGTGGATTGTTTTGAAATACAGAAAGCGAAAGCTCATACTTTTGGCACTTCTGAATCTCATTTTTATGGGTTTCCAAGGTTGGTTCGGTTCTCTTGTTGTTGCTTCGAATTTGGTTCCATGGACCATTACAGTTCACATGTTCTTCGGCCTTTTGATTGTAGCAATTCAGCTTTATGTAATTCGAATGGTCAGTCCATCGCAGCAAAAGAATTTACCGCAAATTAGATGGATGCAAATTCTAATTTGGTTGGTATTCGCCATTACGTTTTATCAAATGTTTTTGGGGACTCAAGTGCGCGAGGCAATTGACGAACTGGTTAAGTTGGGATACACCCGAGAAATGTGGATTGATGAATTAGGGATGCCCTTCTTTATTCATCGAAGCTTCTCATGGTTGGTCTTGGTTGTTCTTTTGGTCATTGCTTGGAAGAATGAGAAGACGTATAAGTATGCTTCAATTCGTTGGATTATAGCACTATTGACTGTCGAATTAATCAGTGGTGTTCTTTTGGCGTATGTTGATATGCCGGGAGTCGTTCAAACTGCACATCTAATTTTTGCGTCTGCTATATTTGGGATTTTAACAATGTTGCTATTCAGAAGCAAGAGTGTAACAGTTATTACACAGTAATCCGAATTTGTAATTTACATTTACACTATGTACGCAATTGGTCTCGTAATCTCTTTAATGATTGGAATCGTTCTCGGTTTGGTCGGTGGTGGAGGATCAATTTTGACTGTTCCGTTGGTCCATTATTTCTTTGGAACGAGTATTTTCTTAGCAACAACGTATTCCCTTTTTGTGGTTGCCGTTGCGGCTTCATTTGGAGTTTCGACTCGCATTAAAAAAAATCAAGTTGATTTTCGTGGAGGCGTAATGTTCGTCATTCCGAGTATGATCACGGCATTTTTAATCCGTCGTTATGTGATGGGGATGTTTCCAATTACATTTTCATTGGGCGACTTTGAACTTTCCCGTGACTTATTCATCACGATTTTATTAATCGTCGTAATGCTATTTACTGCTTTCCGAACGATGTTTTCAACTCGAAAAGCCACACCGGGACAGACTTCTTGGTACGTTGTGATTGCTTTTGGAATTTTAACTGGCGTTCTTAGTGGCTTCATCGGCGCAGGTGGTGGATTTATTATCGTTCCTATTCTTTTGCGAATGGGCTTGGATATGAAAAAGGCCGTTGGAACTTCAATGTTCATTATTTCGATTCAGTCAGCTGTTGCGCTGCTAGGAGATTTCATGGGTAACAGCATCGAAGCTGAGGGAGATATTGATTGGAAAATACTTCTATTGATCACTCTAATGACTGTTATAGGTACTCTTTTCGGAGGGTATTTGCAGCGCTTCTTTTCTGGAAAAATGCTAAGAAATCTTTTTAGTATACTGCTGGTAGTAGTCGCCGTTGGAATGTCAATCCAGTTCTTTCTAAAATAATTTCGAATTGCTTATTGAAGTTTGACGGGCGAATGCTATATTTGCATGCTCTAAGTGGTTTTCCATCGGGAATTATTCCTAGTGCTATTACTTAGTTTTTAGAAGATTACTTCTTCTGGTCCTATAGCTCAGCTGGTTAGAGCATCTGACTCATAATCATAGGGGATAAAGAAGAGTGAAAAAAGAAAGAATCTCATAACGATGAGATGAAAAAATTAAATATATTACATTCCTAAAAGAGTGTATGGTCCTATAACTCAGCTGGTTAGAGTGCTTGACTCATAATCAAGGAGTCCTAGGTTCGAGTCCTAGTGGGACCACAAAAAGACTTCCGAAAGGAGGTCTTTTTTGCTTTACACATAGCTCTGGTCGGGTTTCTTGGTCGGGTCAGACACAGCATAATGCCATTTATATTCGTATTCTAAAATTAGAATACGAATATAGACTTAGCTGAAAATTTTAACTTTAATTGCTTTTGCAACTAATCGCTTGTCGAAATAATGGTCCTCAAGAATTTTCACTCCTGAGTGAGAGCTGAAATGAACTACATCCTCTCCAAGCTCTCTACCTAAATAACTCAGGTACGTTTTTCTTAAAACTTTTAAGGTCTTAATTTTCTTATCAGGATGATTACAAGAATCATATTACAGGACCGAATTACTCCATTCAAGGCAATATATTGTTGGGACAACAAGTGCTTGACTCTATGGAAGCCCGCTTTTTAAATGAAGAAGGTGATTTGGCTTGCAAGTTGATGGCGGCGCTTCAAGGCGCGAATATGGTTGGGGCTGATACACGTTGTGCTACAAACGGAACTTCATCGCTTTTTTCTTTTGTGAAAGTAGCGCCCGTAGTTGGACCTCAATTTTTGGCTTCGGTGCGCACGGTGCGCACAGCGGGTATAGAACCTATCGATTCACTGCAAACGAAGTTTAACCTCGTTCATTCTTGCGGTGACGTTGGATTGAACGAGATCGTGGATTCGGAGAAGGCTTTTAAAATCTTTCCGAATCCTATTTCGAATTCGCTCACAGTTCAATATTTGTTCGCGGATGCATCAGAAAGCGACTTAAAAGTTCTGACACTGAATGGAAGCGTTGTTCTCGAGGCACGATTTAAAGAAACGCAAGTTCCCGATGTAACATCCCTAGCGTAGGGTATTTATATAATTAAGGTTGTGCACAATGGTGTGCAGTATTCGCAGAAGTTTACCAAGGAATGATCCTTTACCAATGCGGTACAAAAATGACTCAGCCGTGTTTTAGAGAACTTTTCTGTCAATAAAAGCTCATTGGGTGCTAAGCATTCTGTTCCAACGAAATGGTTCGTGAAATGACTAACAAAGGCTGGTTTTTCCAATTCCGTAAATTCGTGCAAATGGTTTTTTTGGTTTTGAAATTCAATGCTACTCATTTTTACGGGAACTGGAGACGTTTTTTGAAACAGATTGGTTTACCACCTTTAGTCAATGTATAGAGTCACTTTTAGCTTATCTATTGAATAATTAGCTGTTGGTGCAAAACGCGTCCATCTTGGTAAATACTCTTAACGAAGTACGTTCCAGGATCTAGATGCTGAACATTAATTGTGGTTTCTTTCCCACTGCTCGTTTGTTCAGCGGCAATTTTCCCTGCCATATCTAGTATGAAAATATGCACATTTTTATTTCCAGTTGTTTCGTCAAATTGAATGGTCACAAGATCATCTGCTGGATTTGGAAATACATTCATTTGAATTGCATCCAATCGGTTTAAAGAGGCCGTTCCAAAGGTCAATGAAAGATCGTCGAGACTCAAGAAGTCACACTCGAATTCATTCCCTATGCAATCTGCTGTGGAATTCACAAAAGATATGAAAATACTATCTGCGGGGTCGGTAGGAACAACATCTTGGGTTAGAGCAACAGAAAAACCCGTCCAATCGTTCATTGGTCCAAAATAACCCATATCGTTAATGATAGTATCACCCATGGTGCTTAAGACAACTATATTAACAGTTCCAGCGGAAAAAGGTTGACTTATGTAGTTGTACATTCCATTGAATTGTGTTGGGTATTGAGAGACGTTTCCACGGTATTCTAAGGTAGTATTGAGGTAGAGGTACCAATTGTGAATACTCATTGCGTAGCTTCCCGAATTGGGGTCTGTAGATTGTGTAATTCCGAATTCGGAACTCACCGTCCAATTGTCGGCGTTGTTATTTGTCCAGTTTTCAAATCCTGAGTTTGCTATTTGTGCTTGGGTAGAAAGGCACAGAAGCATTGCTGTTATTGTTGCTATTTTTTTCATAGTTCAAGTCTTTAGGTTTGATGCATAGAATTGCATCGTTCTGCAACAAAGTTATGGAATGGGGGCGGACTGTCACATGTACAATTGGGCGGAAAGCATGTAGAATTGATTTGGGGGGTAATTGTTTCCCAAATACCCCTCAATTTAATTATGTCCAGAAACGAATCTAAAGTTTCTTCTTCGGTGCATTATAGAAATTGAATAAGGGCATATCCACAAACAAAGACGCTCTCCATGTCCATCCCGGTTGGCTTGTTGCTGGAATATTTTCATGAGAAATACTTGTCAACCCTGGGCCGTATTGCCCTCCGAAACTTACTGCCAATGGAATCCCGAACGGGAAACCGTAGATTAAGGAAGCCCCTGGAGAAAAGATGTTTCCAAGTGTGATTTTAGTTTCAATTGCGCTGCTATCGTTTGACAGTCGATAATCAACAATTGCTCCGATGTCTAAAAGTGAAGCGTTTAATGAAAACGAGCCTCCTTTTCTCAAGCCCCACCCAACATCTACACCAATTGGCGCTGTTAGAGCTATCGAGCTGTTGTTTACGCTTAAGCTTGCGCCAAGGTAAGAGGTTAAGTTAACACTGAGATTTGAATTCCTTCTCAAAGTAGAACTCCCTACAGGCAGCGCAAATGATTCAAGAATATCCATGACTTGTTCCGATGAATCCGCTTCTACCATATTCGCCATGAAAATCCCAAATGTTACCAGCTTATCTAGCCAAGGGTAGTCCATGCGATCTTTCTCTGCACAATTTATTTTCTTTTCAATTTTTGAAATTAGTTCTTTCTTATATTCGTCAACACTCGTTTTGCTTTCTTTTCCTTTAAATTTTTCGTTGGTTTTAGCGATTTGACTCGTTAAAACTGTGGTTTGATTTTCAGTCAATTCATTTTTGTCTTGAATTTTTCCGACTCCATTTTCAATAGAAATAGAAGACATATTTTTCACTGAAGCAAGTGCATCCGTCAAATTGTCGATCTTGGTGTCTGTAGGTCGATTGTAAATGGTTTTTAACAAATCAACCGTTTCCATAACTGCCGAACCATAGTCTTTCTCATATACATATCTATAAACCTCATTGGCAGATTTTACCATTCCTAAGTATTCTTGAAAATCTCCCCTTACTTCGCCTCCCTTTTTTGCAAAATGTTCAAAAATTCCGTAGCCATACTCTGTAACATCAAGTGTAGTTGAAATATAAGAATGGATTTGTGAGTAGGTTGCAGCTCCTTCAGTTTCTTTTATTTCTTCTATAGAATGTTCTATCTTTTCCGTCAAATTTATTAATTCGGACAATTCACTTTTGAACCAATCCAGTTCTTTTTGATTGTTCTTTATTGAATCGGATAGCAACGTACCGTTTATCGTAATTTTTTCTTTTTTAATTTTCTCATAGATCAATCCAAGATAAATGTTTGTCGCTACAGGGTCTTTTAATATGTTGTCATAAAATTCTTTTGAGCTAATCCAATTTCGATTTCCTGAATTGTCTCTAATTGAATTCGAGAGAATAGCTGTGAGTTTAAGAGAAGCATCAAGGTTTTTATACCATTGTTCATCGATGGAAGATACATTAGAGGTGATTTCTGGAAGTTGATTGATAAATTCAGCCGCCGACAAATATTCTAGTTTTTTCACTTGTTTAATTGTGCGAGTTACGAGCATCAGTTCAGGCAGAGAGTTCGTCTCAGAGTAATTTTCTACAACATCAATTAAATGCTCTGGTAAAGCCTCAAGGTCTTCCTTAAAGGCTGTTCGAAGTACATCCAATACTTGTTTGTAATGGGTCGCCTGAATTTTTAGTAGCCTTGAACACGTCTTGGGAAATAACGTTTTCACATCTGGATTCTCCTCAACGAACTTTTGAAATCGGTCAAAAAAGGCTATCGTTAACTCTGCCTTTGCTCTTTCAATCATGAATTTGGCCATCACATCTGCATACATAGTTATGTCTGTGCCGCCAATATTAGCAAAGCCAGAAAAACTGGTTGCTCTTGAAGAAAGGTTCGCTGGAGACATTCCTACTGTAGGATTAATGTATCCACTAAGAAAAGTATTCGTATTCTTGTAATACGATTTCAAAGAATCTTCTGTTTCATTTTTGAGTTGGGGACTATACTTCAATAATATGTCGTAATATTTGTCATCGACACCGTTACTGGCAAAATTACCTCTTGAATTAATATATGATTTTAGTCGAATTGCATCATAGTATTCGTTTGATTCTGCTGTCTGTTCAAATGAATTAAAGCAGATCATAATGCCTATGGCAAGTGTAAATAGATGTTTCATCTTATGTTAAATATTTTTTTTGGATTTATGACTCTATAGATAAAGCCATTTACCTCCATAGAGTCTGAATTTTCAATGAGCTGTTTTTTTATGTCGGAGGGAGAATATTTTTTAGAACTAAGCATTAAGGCTATAACTCCTGCCACAAATGGAGTGGCAATACTGGTGCCTTCTACAATACTATAGAATGTGTTCTCTTCTATTGAATTGGTATGCTCTTTAAACTTGTACTTTATTGAGGCCGCATAAATATTTTCTCCTGGAGCGCATATATCTAATTCGGAAGCCTTTATAGTGAACGCCGATATTTCCCTAGATTCATTAATAGAGCCAATGGAAATACAATTTTTATAAGTCCCAGGAAACAGTCCTGCCGAAGAATTGACTTTGTTCCCTATTGCTGCGACGACAACTACTTGATTGTCAAATGCAAAGTCGATTGCATCACCGATTAGTTTTTTATCCTTCTGGTCTGTTGTTCCTCCTAATGACAAGGATATAACATTTGCACCTAGTTTTACCACATTTCGAATTGCTTCACTTAATTCATCAGCATAATATCCGTCACCAGGAGAATTGTAAACTTTTCCTATAATAAGTTCAACATCGGGTGCAACTCCAATTTCTTTTGCTCCTGCAACACTTGCACAATTAGTGCCATGACCAAATCTATCAATTGGGTCTTTATCCGACTGTTTTTTGGAGTAGATGACTTTGTTCTTCCCAAATTCGACATGATTTATGTTAATGCCGCTATCGAGTATTGCGATTTTAATACCCTGCCCTCGGATTCCTTTGGCCCCCCAAATTTCAGGTAGACCAAAATTGTTATGCCACCATTGCAAAGAGTCTTGATTGATTGGTTCGTTACCCATATTACTTTCTTTTATATTTCTCTATTTCCAGGAATGCTAACGTTCAAAACAAAAAAAACTGTCATCCAATCTGTAAGAGGTTTTGTTTCCGTCAATATAATCTCCTATTGAGGATTTCAACTAGAGTTCCTATTTTTAACGGAGTGAGCTTATTAGTGTTCTTGCATGCACTTTTATATGTAGATTCCTTTCATAAATAACTGTTTATCCTCCTGCAGGAGGAGTAGAGGAAGTATTTTTATCCTTTGAAGCCGGGCTGCTTGGTTGGACAGAACTACGCAACTTCACGAACTTGTTTAACAGGTCAAACCAGAACGGCGCTCCCAAAGAAACGGCCAAAGCAGTTAACAAATAGCCCCAGAAGTGATCCCAGAAGTACTGCCATTCATTAAAGTAAGCAAAGGTCTTTCCGTCCCATTTAATGAGTTTTCCTTTCTTGTTTCTTTTGATTGAATAATACTTTCCTGATGACGATGCCGTATAGTTATTGTCGAAAGTAACAACGTAGTTCGAGTCTTCAACAAACCTTTGATTCGGTCGCATTGATTTTTTGATAGAGTCTAAATTGGATCGTTTAATTTTTGTTAGGAGTATACTATCGTTAATTTCCAATCCCAAAACACCGTGAGCCTGAGCAATATCAGCTTTCACCTGTTCCTTAATAGCAAGTAGACTGTCCAGTTTTACATTGAATGCTTTAACATCTCCTGTTGCCAATGAATCTGCTTTTAGATAATTTACCTGTGCAATTACATCTTGATTCTTATCAATATATGCAGTTGCCAATTGTACCATTTGTTCTCGCGCAACTGGATCTTTTGACATTCTTTTGGCGATATCTATTGTACTTGCCTTGAAAGATGCTGCCAAACCGAAACCAATCACCAACAGGACAAGTTGATTTTTACGTTTGTACCATCCCGAAATTCGATCCATTGTCGTATTAAACCATCCTTCGACTGACGTTTTAAACTTTTCTATATCGTCGTTGGATTCCACCAAGTACGAATTGATCAGCGCCAAGGTATGTCCAGATATAAATCCTCCAGCAGGATTCTTTTTAATGGCCGCTTTAAGTTTCTCAATATTTGGAGCGTCAGCATTAATTTCTGCTTCTAGCTGCCCGAAAACTTCATTAAAGTGCGGGTTTTTGTCAAGTTTATCGAAGGACTGTTTCAATGTTGCGAAATCAGGCGTGTTCGATTCCAATTGAGTTTTTAGATCTGTCAGAAATTTATCATTGCTTAATAAGGTGGTCAATCCCGCCTTTATTTGTTCAGTTTCAGTTCCAGCTTGTCCCTTTTTAATTAAATCTAAAACGATCTTACTAAATGTATTTGGTGCGATGTAGGAAGGCTTTGAAAAGAACTTGCTTTTGGCTAAAAATTTCACCGAAGGATGTTCGTAAAACTGCTTAACGGCCTTTTCTTCTGATTTAAAAATCCGAATTATGGACGCGATGGCATCATTAATAAAATCGATGATTTTCTCAATTGGTGCAATTGGAATGAATTGTGGTATCGCTCCTTTAGGGTCTTCTTCTAGAAGTCTGGTGATCCCTTTGTGCAGATTTCTAGCTCTTAATCCAAGAAAAGAGGCGATCGTTTCTGCTATTACAGAGGCCATTAGGCTGTAAAGTAAAAAGACGAATACCAATCCAATAACAACGTCTAATGCAATGTTTCCAGTCATGATTTAGTAGTTTTAGATTTTAAAGCTAGTCAAACTCTACTTTAACACCAACACGCACATGTGCGTGAAATTTGGGATTAAAGTTGCAACATTTGCGCTTCTTTTGCTTTAGAGTTAGGTATTCCGAGGTTCTGGCTTCGTTCTTTACAACTAAAAACAATTCAGGCTTAAACGTGAATCTAATTGAGTTCGTTCTCATTCACACTCAAATATACTTCGTCCTACTTCGACAAGCTCAGCGTAAATAACTCATAACCCCTATTTCATCACTTATAACCCTTCACTTATAATTTAAAAATAACTTAGTCTACAAAAGTGGCATTAAACAACCCCCGCCCGTACGACTTCAAAAACTCCAGCAAGCACTGTCTTTGATCGCGACAACTTTTAATCCTTGCAATCTCATCGTGTACTTTGATGCTGTGAATGTTTTTTGGCAACGCCGCAATTGCCATTGTGTGAATTTCAGAAATGGGTCTGTTTAATGAAACTGTTTTTAAATTCACATAATTGGTCAAACGCACATGGTGCTCCATTTTTAAACGTGTCAAGGCCCAAGTATCGATCTTTGCCAAGTAGGCAATGAAAGCAGAGATACTTTGTTGGTTGTAATCCTCGCTTGCTTTCAATCTTTTGGAAACGGATTTTAGAACTGCTCTTGTTATAAATGCCGTAGCAATCGCTTCGATGTATCCATTGCCAATTTCGATTTGGATGAAATCAAAAAAGTCACTTTCGATTAATTTGAAAACAAAAAAAGTTTCAAATGTATTTATGACAATGAGTAAGTACGTATTGCCGATTGATTTGGCGAATGAGCTGGTACTCGGAAACGCGTCATTTCCGATGAAAATAATGGTCATCAAAATAGAAGCCGCAGCGGCTACAATGGATTCGGCGATATGATTTCGGCTAGAGTTAGAATATTTTCTGGAATTTGCTGATTGCGTTTTTATTTACATGAATCAAATTTTCATGCTTATCTGGTTTTTCAGATACCTTAATAAAACCACCTTCCTGCAAATACTTTATGCATTCCTGCACTTCGTCTATGGTAGATCCACTTTCAGCCACGACAATATTCAAAGGTATGTCACCTTCACTTCTATAATTATAGATTAGTCGACTTATTTTTTCAAATGAACCCATTCTGTATGAAGATATGGAATTTATAATCATTTAGCTATAATTTAGCAGTTTAAAGTAAGTTATTACGTTAGAAATCAGTAGTTTGATTAAAATTATTCAGTGTAACAATGTGTCATTTCCACTTCACATCTTCCCAAAATTCAGACTTTCCATTCCCGTCTACTTCTAATTTATGAAAATTTACCGCGTAAATACTAAGTAGGAGGCAGATTGAGTACATGTACTCAATGTTATTTAAGTCTCCTAAATGCTGTTTCAAGCATCTATATGTCGGATTATTATTATTTTATTGAGTTTGGTTTTTTTAGGTCTAGGAATTAATTTCGCAAAGCCCATTGGCAACAATAGAGAAGAATATGCTGTTTGTGTGAACTTCAACTAAGTTAACGCGTTTATTAATTGCTTAACGTTTATTTCGAGGAGGGGAGAAGTTACGTTTGTTAAACATTAGGAAAATACCTATATTAAGGATATCAAACCACTTAAAATTTATAGTTTTACGGAGAATGAATAGAAGTCAATCAAATAATAGTTTTTGGACAGGTGTCTTTACAGTGGTTTTGGCGGGAGCTATTTTTAAATTGGTGGCAGACATTTTTTCTGAATCCAGAACGGACATTATTTCTGATAAAGGTTTGCAAGCAATTAACGATCCTGAGAAAAAGAAAGAAATTGACGAAGCATTTGCTGAGTCCGTTAAAATTCAGAAGGAAACAGGGGTTTGGGAAAACCCTGTGGTAGATTTGAATTAATCAACCGAACTTGCTTCTTCTATGAGTTTTACTTCTGGCTTTTTATTGCTCTTTTTTACCATTGTAATTCCTGGATTCCTATTTTTACGAGCCTATTTTTATGGTGAATTCAGCAAGCAATTCAGTCCGAAGGAAAACATCAGCAGGCATCTTTTATTTGGATTGATTCCTGGGTCTATCATTCAAATATCTTGTTTTTATTTCGGGAAAATTTTTGGCTTGGTATCGGTAGATGGCACGAGCCTGATTACTGCTTTTGAAACAATCAATAAGCAGAACATTAACGGGGACGACTTCACGAAACATTTACTCGATGATCCAACTCAGTTTGCGCTGTACTTAATTATTATTTACGTTTTCTCATTTCTTATCGGCGTTATCATTTCTCGCTTGATACGGTATTTAAAACTAGACAAGCTAATTAAAATCCTTCGATTCAAAAATCAATGGTACTATTTGTTTAGCGGAGAAATTTTCGAATTTAAAAAGTTCAAAAGCGCAGCGAATATTTTAGGAAAAACAACGCTTCAAGACAAGGAAGTACAATTGGCGAAAGTGGATGTGCTAATAAGTAATGGTGGGAGTCATGAATTCTATTCGGGTTACGTTGTTGATTATGATCTTTGTCCGGACGATCCGAGTAAACTGGAAAATCTGTACCTCATGGATGCCTATCGATATGAGTACAAGGAATTAAAGAACGTAACATCGAAATTCGAGCATCCCCGAATCAGTGATCGGAAACATATTCCTGGAGAAATTTTCGTTTTAAATATGGCAAGTCTCGTGAACATAAATATATCCTATCTCTTGAGCGGAATAGCAAGCGGTCAGGAAAAACAGATTCGGTTTGCCTTGAAAACACTCAATGTAATCATGATCTTACTTTTGATTTGTTGTACTTATTTTATTTTTTTAAAAGCTGATTGGATCACTTTTGATTGGTATACTTCTTTCCATGCACAGAATTGGTGGCTGGATAATTTGTTGTTAACTCTTTTTAGTGTGGGTATAGTGTCCTTCTTCGTTTCAACCAAAAACAAAGAAACTGGAAATTACGAGTTCACTTGGAAAGATTTTGGAATTAATCTTATTGCTGTTGTCGTTACTGGATTCGTGTTTTTTGGGGTGTTTTATTGGGTATAAATAGCACGTATCAATTTATCTAAATCGTTTCGTGTATTGCTTCAGAGATTCTTTTTCACAGAAGTTGCTCTTCTTCGGTTATCCCGCCGCTAAGAAATTCTCAAGAACCAATCCCGATTCACCTTGTGAAAAATACAAATACAGCCCACTTGCGAAAATGTTTCCTTCGCCATCGTCACCTTCAAAAACCGCAGAAAAAACAAGAAGAACTTCGTCTCCATTTGTTTCAGCTTCTAAATCATCATAAGTTCCTTTTTTGAGAATTGCTAGAAAATCTGGATCGCTAAATGCTTCGATAATAGGCACGGCATCTACACTATCTGAACCTGCAAATGCTTGCACAGCCTTCACGTCCTTATTGATTATAGCAGTTTTGAATGCTTCCCAATCTTCATCGTAATGGTAACGGCTTGAAATTTCATTTTCTGTATTTGACTCGGGAGTTTCAACCTCGTCAACCTTATCAATCTCTGGAATAGGATTCGATTTTTCTTCTTCTAGAACGGATTCTTTCTTTGGATCCTTTTCAGTTGCTACAGACGCATCTGAGCACGAATTAAGAACAATAAATGAAATTAGAAGTAGCGGTAGTAGTTGTTTTAACATGGTTTTGTTGAGTTTAAGTAGGGTTTTATTCGAGTTTTGTGTTCTGAGCTTCTGGTTCCGTTCTGCTCAACTAAAAATGAACAAACCCTAACCCTTTAGAACCGGGAACCAATCCAGTTCGACATAACTCATAATTCATAACTCCTCATTTATCATTCTAAAAGTTATCCAATATGCTTGTACAATTGCTCTCGACCTCCTGTGAGTTCTTTTAGGAGAAAATCATAGCGGTACCTTGGGTTTTCTTTTCCGTTTCTAAGGAACGCTTTACAGATACTTTGAAGTTTATTGAAGCGGACACTATCGTATCTTGCTCTGAAAGACGTTGAGAATGTTTCCAATCGAGCTTTGATTTTCTTTACACTTGCCAAGATTTCAACCGTCAATTCGGCGCTTATTGGATCCGTTTCCTTCTTTGGTAGAAGTGATTCAAAAGCAGTGATGTCTTCGATTAAATAATTTGCAAAAATCAAATCTTGCTTGCTGTCTTCTTTAACAACATTTGTTTTTCTCTTCTTCTTGGGCAACGGCTTTCTCATGGTGCGAAATTAAGTATAATTCAAAGCTAAATCTCGTTTGATTCAACAATTCTAGATGGTGCATCAGAATTGGCCAGCTGAACCATTCGATTTGCAATACTCTCGGCATTAACCACCCTGTACTTTCTTAACCTTCCAATAAATAAAGGGCTTAGAATTTTAAAGAAAATCGAGCCTATTTTTTCTCCAAAGCGTTTCTCTTTTCGATTGCCGGAAATTAAACTTGGCCTTAGTATGAATGTTCGCTCAATTCTAGAATTCAGAACCGCTTGCTCCATGCTGCCCTTCGTCCTGTTGTAGAAAATTTTACTTTTTGGATCTGCTCCAATAGCCGAAATGATTGCCATTGTATGGACTCCATTTTCTACGCAGAGTTTGGCGGCTTCTGCAGGAATCCCGAAATCTATTTTCGTGTAAAGATCTTGATCGGGCGTTTTTTTCTTCGTCGTTCCAATGCAACAATACACTTCGTTAGCGGTGAAGTCGGATTTTACCGATTCCAAATCCAAAACATCGACGAGGAATTCTTTTAGTTTCGGATGCTTTTGACCAACCGAATTCCTAGAAAATAATTTCACGCAATCGTAGCGCTCGTCGTTTAATAAAATTTCCAAGACAAGACTTCCTGTAAGTCCTGTACCACCAAGAATGATTGCTGTTTTTAACATCCTCAAAGGTAGTGATTTGTTTGAAATGTGTTGATTAAAGGATTCATTTTCTGGGGATTATATTGAAACTATTGGTAGATTTAATACCGCTATTAACGAATACCTTACCTAAAATGAAATTACCACTGATTCTACTCTCAATTCTATTTGCAACGTTGGCTTACGCCCAAGCGGATTGCAAACCATATATTCCAAATAACAAAGAAGACAAATGGGAAGTCACCAGTTATTCTGCGAAAGATAAAGCTACGGGTAGAACCGCCTATGAATTAATGGACAAAGCAGAGACTGATAGTACTTCGACGTTCACAATCAAGGCGACATCATTCGATACGAAGGATAAAGAAACGTACGTTAACACTTTCACTGCAACATGCAAAAATGGAGAGTTCATTTTTGATATGGCCATGAAATTAGACGGTGCAGTGATGCAAGCCTATAAAGATATGGATGTTGTGGTGGAAGCTTCTGAATTCGAAGTTCCGCCAACAGATACTTCATTTACGGGTGCGTTAGCAGATGGGACATTGAATATCGGAGTATCTATGAATGGAATAAAAATGGGGTCCATGAACATTTTGATTTATGATAGAGAAGTCGAGAGAATTGAACAGATAACCGCAACTGCCGGCACTTTCAATTGCATTAAACTGAAGCAGAAAATAAGAACAAAAGCGATTGTTAAAATTGAAGGAAGCTCAACGGAATGGTACAGCGAAGGAATTGGAATGGTTCGTTCTGAATCTTTCAATGGAAAAGGAAAGTTAACGGGGTATAGTGAGTTGACTATGGTTACGAACTGATTATAGATGTATTCGTAGCCTTGGAACTAATGTGGATCTGTAAAACTGATTTCTTATCTACTTCAGTTAACGCCAAAGTGAATTCATAACTCCAGTCAATCTTGCGGTATGCAGGAAAGGCCTTAAATTTTCACTTTGCTCTTTTGATCAGCTAAAATAGACAGCGATTTAGTTATCATTATTCGTCCTTTCCAATCTGAATTGCATTTACTTTCTGAGTACGAATCAATTCATTGTACTTCGATAATGACTCATCCTTAATGACATACCATTTTTTTAATTCGATATCGATTTCTTTCGTAATTTCAACTTTAACCGCAATCATTTGATCCGTTGGACGGTAAATTCCCATGCTTGCCAATGAAGCGACATGTGCCAGTTTATTGTTCAACTTAATTGGATAGTTCAACATGTCTTGATTGCTCTCCAATTTGGTTTGGTAAAGTACTTTTTCAATATCCGTCATTAACGAATCCAAACGCTCACCTTCTTTAATCACTTCAGCAAATTTGTTTATATCGATGCGGCTGTTCAGACTTTTTATTTGAGATTTGATGTCCCTCATGTTTCGAATAGCGTCGTGTGTTTCGTCCAATTTATTTCTGATTCCAAGCAAAAATTCAAATTGCACTTGACGGTCTTCTGCTGTTCCTTCACTCCTTGGGTCGAGTAGTATGTCGAACTGCGTCTTTACAGTTTTATCCTCTATTTTTAATTCGGCTGTATATTGGCCTGGAGGAGCAGCTGGGCCATTCAATGTTCCCCACCACATCAACAATCCATCAAACTCATCGGCTTTTGGATACTGCATGTCCCAAACGAAAGAATTCATTCCAGATTCAAAATCCAATTTGTTTTCCTTGTTTTTTGCATCAGTGCCGTACGATGTGATTTCTTCTCCTTCACTGTCAAGAATTCGGATGGAAGTGGCCTTTTTAGCATCTGGAATATTTACAAACAATCGAACTCCCAAAGGATGATTCGTTCCTTGCGTTAACGATGTTTTTTCGCTTCCACCATACCCAACCGTTGGGTGAGAGGAATAGATTCGCATTTCGTCTTTTTTGGTGGATGCATTGATTTCATCCCATATAATATTCAAATCGTCCAGAATCCAAAAGCTCCTTCCTTGAGTCGCGACGATCATGTCGTTGTCTTTTAGTGCAATATCAGTGATTGGAACGATCGGTAAATTCAATTGAAATGATTTCCAATTTGCACCGTCATCGGTACTGACATACATACCTTGTTCGGTACCACAATACAACAATCCTTTAACGGTTTTGTCTGCTTTAATGACACGCGTAAAATGTTCAGCTTCAATTCCGTTTGTTATCAGTTTCCATGATTTCCCATAGTCGATTGTGTGGTACAAATAAGGCGTATAGTCACCCGATTTGTATTTTGTTGCAGCAACGTAAAGTCCACCTTTGTTCCACGGGTCCGCTTCAATGCTATTGATCAACGCCCATTCTGGTAATTTTTTCGGAGTGACATTTTCCCAGTTCGCGCCACCGTCTTTTGAAATATGGATTAAACCATCATCCGATCCGCACCAAAGAAGGTCTTTCTCGTAAGGCGATTCGATGGCCGCGAAGATCGTTGCGTAATATTCAACGCCCGTATTGTCTTTTGTAATTGGGCCACCAGATGAAACTAGTTTTTCCGAATCATTTCGACTTAAATCTGGTGAAATAATTTTCCATGTTTCACCTCCATTTGTGGAAACGTGCAAGTGCTGTGAGCAGGTGTACAGCTTATTCGGATTATGGGGAGAAAAGAACACGGGGAAGTTCCATTGGAACCGGTACTTCATTCCTTCTGCTCCATAACCAATTGGATTGTCCGGCCAAACATTGATCGCTCTGTTCTGTTCCGTGTGGTGATTAAATCGCGTTAAAAACCCACCATAACTTCCACCGTAAACAATGTCGTTGTCGTTTGGGTCTGGAGCTAAATGAGCACTTTCTCCACCGGCAGTTGACTCCCAATGCTCTTCCGAGATTTTACCCCAAGGCGCTCTGGATTGAATTCGGATCGCTGAGTTGTCTTGTTGCGCTCCATAAATGCGGTATGGAAAATGGTTATCGGTTGTCACGCGGTAAAATTGAGCTGTTGGCTGATTCATATATGTCGACCAATTGTCACCTCCATCGTAACTGATTTGTGCGCCTCCATCGTCCGCAATAATCATTCGCATATTGTCGTCAGGAGCAATCCATAAATCGTGGTGATCGCCATGAGGAGCATAATTTTCCT
>JBLHVW010000011.1:0-50728 GCA_047628775.1 Salibacteraceae bacterium
GTGCTGAAGGTATTGCTGCTAAATATTGGTCAAGTACAGTAAATGGTACATCTGCAGATAATTTATATATCAATGTTGTAGCGTTTCCTGGAAACACTGCTGATGCACGTGCAATGGGACTTCCTGTTCGTTGTATTAAAGATTAATTATTTCCTATAATTCAGGAATTCACAATACATTACCTGGCTGTCTTTAGAGACAGTCAGGTTTTTTAGAATATAACCTGTTACCATTGATTAAATTTATTCCCATGAATACCTCAAATTTACTTTCCATTTTGACCTTCTGCTTGTTGAGTAATTGTATTTCCGCGCAATATACAGTCACTGGTGATCTCTCTCAATTAGCAGGTCAAGAGATTCGATTGATTGGTTTTAATGGCTTTGAAGTTTATATTATTGATAGTACGACAGTTTCAAACCAAGGCGTTTTTAAAATGAGTTATGGAAATGATGATCGAGGAATGGGTTATTTAACCACTATCGATAACAAAGCTTCCTTTGTAGTTCTTTCCAACGAAAACATCGAACTGAAAGGCGAATCTTTGAATGTACCAGAAAGCATTGTTATTTTATCTGGAAATGAAAACAAGCTGTTTGTACAATACGCCACTGAGCATCCTAAACGGGAACAAACTCTGAATGCCTGGGAATATTTAAAAAAGATATATCAGTCAGATTCACTTTTTAATAATCAAACGCACACTCTACAAACAATTGAACAAGAAGTACAACACATCAAAGATGAGGATTCGGATTTTCTAAAAAACCTAAACCCAAAGAGTTACGTTAGTTGGTTTTTACCTACGCGTAAATTGGTGAGTTCAGTATCCGTAGTTGCTCAATATAAGACAGAAAAAATTCCAGCTACGCTAAATGATTTTAGAAAGCTAGATTATGCAGATGAGCGACTCTACAAAAGTGGATTGCTAAAAGATGCTATTGAAAGTCATTTCTGGCTATTAGAGAACATGGGCCAACCCCTGGACATTGTCTATAATGAAATGTGTGTTTCCATTGATTCGATAATTACTAACCTATCCAAAAACGACGAGAAATTTAATCTAATTTCCAAATACCTTTTTAATTTATTAGAACGTCAAAGCCTGTTAAAGGCATCAGAATATTTGGCCGTAAAGGTATTAACCCAAAACAGCTGTACGGTTAATGATGAATTGGCAAATCAGTTAGAGTCCTATCGTGCTATGAAAATAGGAAACACAGCACCCAACATTGTTTTTAATGGAGACGTTTTGAAAAATGGTGCAGATATAGAAACACTCTCTAATTTATACGACATCGAAGCAACATATAAAATCGTACTATTTGGAGCCAGTTGGTGTCAAAAATGTACAGAAGAGCTAGGCCAACTCCTACCACTTTACCAGAAATGGAAAGCAAAGGGTGTTGAAGTAGTATTTGTATCCTTAGATAGCGAAGAACCCATTTTCAAAGGCTTTTCTAGCATCTTCCCATTTATCAGCATCTGTGATTATAAGAAATGGAACAGCCAAGCCGTAAAAGACTATTATATCTTCGCCTCTCCCACTTTATTTTTGTTAGATAAAGATCAAAAGATTTTGCTTCGACCAAATTCGGTGAAGCAAGTCGATGCATGGATAGATTCAATTAGTCTGTAGACAAAAAGATCAAAATTAATGCGTCTATCTTTTTAAACGGAGCCAATTATATGGGCTGAAATACGATTAGAAGTCATCCAAATTTTCTTTGTATTTCTTGGAAACCGGAATTCGATTATCGTCAATATAAACAGCTGTCCCGTCAAAACGATTGGTAAACGATCTGTTTACCACAAATGATCTATGAACCCTTAAAAATAGACTTTCTGGTAATTGTTCGTGAAATTTACTGAGTTGTTCACGAATCACTAATTTCTTAGCTCGTGTGTGTATTTCTAAATAAACATTCTCAGATTGGATCCATTTTATATCGGCAAAATCTATCTTTTCAATAGTATTTGAATGTTTAATTCGAATACAATTATTAGGCAATGCCCAAAGTGCAAAAAACTCACTTTAACCGTTATCGAAATAATCCATCCCATGCGTGGACCTCCTTGTGCTATCAAACCTAACAATGACTTTTAATCTACTGAAAAACAACACTTTATTATCTGTGAAATATTCGGAAGGCCAGCGTACTGCCTTGACTTTAACAAATCCGTCCAATGCCAGTCATTGGACAGATACACAAGGAGATAAATGGTCTTTGTACGCGCCTTTGAAAGATCAGAAATACGTTTTTGTGAATCGAAAACACATCATTTAGTAGAACACTTTCTATTCAGCACCCATAGGGTTAAAATCACTCGCTCCCTCAGGGGCGTTCAACCGAATTCTATAGTTTAATAAGTTTAATATTTTGGACTTTACCGTTGTTGAAAATAACCTGTGCAAAATAAGGTCCAGCCGGCAATGTATCGAAGCTAAGAATAGATTCTCCTGCGTCTATATTTTGTTCTAGTACAGTTTTACCGCTAATGTCCATTAGCGTAATTACTCCATTAAATTGAGAGTTAATCGTCAATTTATCTTCAAAAGGATTTGGATAGACATTGGCAAGTATGTTTTCTTCACAATTGGTTGATTGGATCTGATAATATTGAGTTGTTCCGTCGTAATCAGTTTGAAAAATTCGATAATACATTGTGCCTGAAGTAGGAGAGTTGTCAGTCCATTCATAGTAATTTGAAGAAGCGCTTGTGCCATTTCCCTCTATTATTGCAATAGTTTGGAAACTTGAAGCGTCTCTGCTGCTCTCAATGGTGAAATAGTCATTGTTGGATTCGGATGAAGTTGCCCAACTCAATGAACTATTACCGCCGTTACAATCTGCGTACATGTCAAGTAATTCAACCCCAAGAATAATGACCGGCATTTCAAAAGCTCCAATTTCAACTTGGCTATTGCTGACTCTTGTTTCCTTATCCAAATCCAGGCTCGTTGTAAGGTATGACATGTCTCCAGTATTGTAAGCTGCAGACCCTGTACTTAAATTGAAATCTCCAACGGAAGGATTTACAAATATCGGTGCACCTCCAAAATTCGTTGGACTTCCCATCCATGCTAACGTTCCTGTAAATCCTTCGATAATATTGTTTTCGAATAAAGGCAAGCCATTGGCGTCTGTATTTTCGTTTATTTGATTTTCTTCAGTTGTAGCAGCGCCTCCTGTGTTTCCCCAAATGATGCAGTTTACTATTGCGGAGCCTTCCAAGTAGGCGAAATTCAGTAGTCCACCTGTACTCCATTGCGACATGTTGTTGGCCACTGTGCAGTTTGTCATAGTAACCCCTAAATCATGAGTGAATATTGCGCCTGGACCATTGGCGCTATAATTTTCAAAAAATAGACAATTTTCAAAAGTAATTCTATTCGCAGGTGTTTCTACGGCTCCAGAATTATCTCCATTATTGTGCTTAAAAGTACAGTTCTTAATAATTGTATTTGGAGCCATCGAAATTAATCCTGCCGCGCCCCAAGAAATATTGTTAAATCCCGATTCTATTGTTAGTCCGTTCAACTCAACCCCTACCGATGCTATAGAAATGAATATAACTCTGGCGGAATTCTCAGTATTGTTCGTAAATGTGGGAAATGAAACGACGTCATCACCATTTAGATCTCCACTCAGAATACTGAGGTTTGTTGACCAATCACGTTCACTAAGCAAATTTTCTGTTCCGTTAAACCCTCCATATATTTTCACATTTGCAGGAATATTGAATTCTAGATTTCGGTCTCCATTGTGTATTCCAGTATTCCAATCAGGTGTGTAAGTTCCAGTTGCGATCCAAATTTCATCTCCGGCGGCGGCAGACAAAAGCGCGTCTACAAGTTCTACATTAGCATCAGTCCATGACGCCCCGTTATCTAGTCCTGAAGCAGATTGATTAACATATATTGTTGCTGAATAAGATAAAAAAATCAAATTTAGAAAGGCAAAGAGGGAGAGTGTTTTTAAATAATTCATTCGATAAGAGATTGTGTTTGACCACAAAGTTTTCTCTTATCTCGTGAATTAAAAAATATTCCGTCTAGACACAGTATTAGTCAAATGACTCATTCATCTAGACATGACCTAACAATATAAGTGTAACTTTATGATTAACAGCAATTAACCTTTCATTACGTTTCTTAAGAAATTTTGAATTGTATCTCCTTTTGGGACGTTTAATTTGGCTCGAATTCGATATCTAGCCGTATCAACGCTGGCCGAATTAACATTTGTTAAATCACCAATTTGTTTTGAGCTTAAATCTGAAATAAGGTAAAAAAGTAATTTCTTTTCTTTGGGACTGAGTTCAACTCCACGTTTATCCAGATTGAAAAACAAAAGTTGATTGGTTTCTTCAATCAAGGTATCAGAACTGTGAGACTCTCTATCGGAATTTAAGAATTGATTAATGGTTCCAAGTAAATCGTTTCTGTTTTCTGATGACAAGCCTTTACTTTCCTTAATTCGTCTTTTTAAATCGTCGAGAAATTCATTTCTACTCGCAATGTATGCTGATAATTGACTCAATTCTCCACCAGTAAAGTCAATTCGCTTTTTAAGCACATCTTGATTTAGTTGACTGTTCTCTAAAAGAAGGCGATCGATTTTGTGTTTCGACTTTATCCTCTTCAATAAAAGCGCACCAATAGCTATGAATAGAAGAAGAATGAGCGTACTCACTGTCCAAATTAGGTTGGTGTTCTCTTGTTTAATTTGCGTTCGAATTAACTCATCCTTCGCGTCAGCTTCAGCTAATTCAAGTTCATCCTTAAGTTTCAAAGCTGCCATATTGCTTTTCATATCTTCCGTCTTGAGATTTCCCAAAGCTTTGAAGTAGCTTTTATAATATCCCAAAGATTGTTCAGGCCTCCCTAATTGTTCGGAAACTTCTGCCAGATTTAAATAACAATCAATCAAGAACTGGTGCCTTGAACTTTTTAAAATTCCCGCAAGCGCTGCCTGACTGTGAACATAGGCACTATCGTATTTTTCTTGAATCGTTTCAACAAGCGCAATGTTTAATAAGGCAATTGCTTTGTTGGGATGGTCATTCGATCCAATATATAATTCCTTTGATTGATAAAATGCAGCAATTGCTTCGTCGAACCGTTTTTTCTCTTTAAAAGTGACGCCTAAATTATTTAGAACGTTCGCTCGTGCAATTAGATTTGATGCATCTATGTTTTCCAAAGCGCGCTGCGAGTATACAATGGACGAATCTTGATTGCCTGACTCTCCATATACAAGAGCCAATAACTGATATGCTTTAGACTTGCACTCACGATCATTTTTTGAACAGCTTGTTTTGTAGATGTTGACATATTTAAAAGCTTCATCGTAAAGTTCCAACCGAACGTATGATGTTGCCAGATCATTTAATAGAATAGGGTTTATTACTTTTCCATCAATCAATTCAAGCGATTTCAATCCATATTTAATTGCCTTATCCCAGCGTTGTGCATCCATATACATTTCACAAATCTGGTGATTCGCCTTTGACGCACCTTGATAGTTTTCAATAGATTCGAATTTTTTAATTGATTTAAAAAAATGTTGAAATGATTTTTGTGTGTTATTTCCACGTCCTAGTTTTCCTATTTTCAAGTGGAGGTTTGCCTGTTCATATATCCCCAAATCTTCGAGCATCAATTTCGTCTCAAGCTTTTTGATCTCAGCACTGTTATTTGTCTGTCCTGAACTGAAACTGCAGACGAAAACAAAAAGAGCAAGGAGTGAAAGAGGCGTGAATTTGAACTGCATTGGAAGGATAGAATTAGTTGGTCCCAGCAAGATATGAAAATGTTAGTGACATTCTCTAGTTTTCTTCTGTGTAAGAGTTAGGCAATATTATGCTCTCTTTTTGCTGTTCCTAAAAGCTTCTCATAGCCTTAGTTTTCGCCCTAAGGATAGATGCATTGGGCACCTCTCGAAAATGATGCGCCAAAACCTTCTATTCTGACTAACGGCAGGCGCTAGGAACCGAACGCTTCTAGCTAAAACTAGTTTTCGAAGATAAAAGAAAGTGGCGAGCTTTCGCATATGATTTTCTAAACTTAGTTGATATTACGAAACATAAGCGCCGTTTGATTTTTAGCGGCTGTTAGCTATAGTTATTTGTTTATACCCTAACCATTTTGGGAATTGTAACTCTTGATCAAAAACCAATTTATTTAGTTCCTGCAATATGCGGTGGCCATTTTCTGAATTCGTAAAGAGCACATATCCTTTCTGTTTTTCTAGAGAGTAAACAAATACTGATCTAAAAGTATTCCAATTGTTTCCCCAGTGCCAAACCAATGTATCCGAACCTTGCACTTCAAAACCTGCACCAAGTGCCCAAGACAAGTTCATTTTTTTGTCGACCTGTATTGATTTTTGAAAAATTGTTGTATCGGAAATGAATTTTATAACAAATTTTGAATAATCTTCAATAGTAGAATGGAGTGAGGATGCAGCACTAGTCGATGTGCCAGTTAGTTTTTTTTCTAATGTGTTGCCATTTTTATCATGAGGTTTTGCGTAATTCCCAAGTGAATCATTAAATGAAAACGAGCTATTAGTCATATTGTATGGTTTAAAAACATATTCCATCATTAATTCGTCTATCGGTTTTTGCGTTATGCGCTCAATGACTCTTTGTAGATACAAATAACCTTCACCTGAATAACTGAATTTTGACCCTGGCGCAAATTTTAATTTAACATTATCAGTTTTATTGGTCCAATTTGGTAGTCCCGAAGTGTGCATTAAAACGTGTCTTGCCGTTACTTCTCTTAAGCGTGGATCAGAAACCGCTTCAAATGGTAAATATTGTATGAGTGGTTTGTCAAGGTTTATTATTTCATTTTCCGACAACCTGAAAACAAGAGTTGAAAAAACAGGTTTCGATAATGACGCAGCTTCAAAAAGAGTAGCGGACGTTACAACTTCTTTTGTCTCGCTATTGCGAAACCCAAAAGTTCTCAAACCTACAATTTCCATAGAGTCTAATTCTGAAAAGACTGCTCCTGTAATATTTGCTTCAGCACATATTTTATCAAATATTAAATACTCAGTTAACTCTTGCCCTTGTACATTTGAGAACATACCAAGGAGAAAAAATATAAGTATTTTCATTTTAATTATTGCCAACAGTTGTGCTAAGATACGGATTTGTGGCGAAGCGCAAATATGGATTTTAGCAATTGCTATAACCATTCCTTCCTTTTCTAAACAAAGTTCTGCTGAACCTGCCGAAGTACACAAATTGGATTTTTAGACGTACCCTCACCGCAAATTAACCAAGACTAGTTCAACTTCCTCTCTCTTTATTTGAGTCGACATTAGACGAAACTATTAAAAGATCAACTCAATGACGAAAACCACAATCGTTTTCTTTTCACTATTTACTACCTTTTCTGTCTCAGCACAAGAAGTCGTATCCACGCAAGGAGATTCATACTCCAATGCAAGTGGAAGTATCGACTTTACAATAGGTGAAGTAGTGATTAACACAGGCACCGATGGAACCAATGATATTACTCAAGGTTTCCATCAAACCAACTGGAACTTTGTAGGCGTGGATGATTTTGCTCCCAACATCGAAGCAATTGTATTTCCTAATCCAACTTCTGATATATTAAACATCAGAACGAGCACGTTCGAGAATGTGACCTACACCTTGTATGATGCCCAGGGAAAACTTGTAATGCAGGACATTCTTTCTGCAGAACAAACACCAATTCAAGTAAGTCAATTGGCTCCGGGGAGCTATTCGCTTGAATTAATATTCGAAGAAGGAAACAAAGGCTCGTTGAGCTCGTCGAAACGAAAGACATTTAAACTAGTTAAAACACATTAATACAAACCAAAATGAAAAAGTTAATACTCTCACTCGTTGCGATAGCAACAATCTCATTAAGCTCATTCGGTCAAGCACCAGAAGGCTTTAAATACCAAGCAGTCGTAAGAGATGCAGGTAACACCATTTTAAACAACCAAGCTGTTGGAATGCGTATGACCATTCAACAAGGCTCTATTGGTGGAACAGCAGTTTACCAAGAAACATTTGCACCAATAACCAATGGGTATGGTTTGGTAAACCTTGAAATAGGAAGCGGAACAGTTGTGAGTGGAACGTTTGCAACTATAGATTGGGCCAACGGACCTTATTTTATAGAAACAGCGGCTGATGTAACGGGAGGAACAAGTTACGCAGTAATGGGAACAAGCCAACTAATGAGCGTACCGTATGCGTTATATGCGAAAACAGCAGAAAGCGTAACAAATGATCTAGTAGATGATGCAGATGCAGACCCGAACAACGAAATCCAGGCAGTATCTTTCTCAAATGACACACTTTACTTATCCAATGGTGGTCAAGTATACTTAGGAGCATATAGCGTTGATTTAGTTAATGATGCTGATGCTGATGCCATGAACGAAATACAAGATCTTCAACTGCTTGGAAATATTTTAACGATTACAAATAATGGAACAGCAACTTCAATTGATTTAAGCGGTTATTTAGATAACACAGATACGCAATTGGACGAAACGGCAGTTGATGCCTTTGTGGCAAACAATGGATACATTATAAGTCCTAATGATGCCGATGCCGATCCAAGCAACGAACTACAAAACATTAGTAGAGCAGGAACAACAGTAACATTAAGCAATGGCGGAGGGTCTTTTGAAGATAGCGTGGGTGTTTATACAGCAGGAACGGGCATAGACATAACTAATAATGTGGTTAGCACGGTAGGTTGTACTTATAACATTGGAAATCTAGTGCCAGCGTTAGGAGGTTACATTATCTATCTTGACGGCTCAGGATGTCATGGACTGGTTGCTAAAGCAACTGATGAGCCCAGCACTTATCAATGGTCTCCAACCTATTATGATACATATGCATTTGCAAGTGGAATTTTCGGAGGGGCTCAAAACACAAAAAAAAGTATTGCTAAAGCATTAGCGATTTTAAACACATGCCCTGCCGCTACTCAAGCCTCATTAGCATATGGAGGCTTTAATGATTGGTATTTACCTTCAAAAGATGAATTAGACATGATGCATGTAAATCTGCACCTCCAAGGACTTGGCGGTTTTGCTAATTCCTACTATTGGAGTTCTACGGAGTTCGATTACTTCGATGTTTGGCACCAGAATTTCAACAATGGTTACCAGAACGGCAACAATAAGGCCAGCAACATCTTGGTTCGCTCAGTGAGGGCTTTTTAACTTTTTAACTAATTTAAATAATGGGTAATTTGCCGCAAGAAAAAGCACTGCTTTTGATGCTTCGGTCGATTGTGAAGATGTAGGGCTTGCCCAGTAATGGTCGGAAGAAATTTCGGCCATTTTTTTATGCCTCAAAATAGAGATTTGGATTCCCACCACAATGCACTACAATCATGACCGCAGCTAAACACCTAATTTCCATTGAGAATCGTCTTTTAGCAGTTTTGTAGCCAATATTGTTTGCATTCTTGTACACAAGGACTAGCATTGCTACAATTAAAGTCATACATAGCATTACTTGTATTCCGTTTTTATTGAATGATTAAGATGACTAACATTGAGTTCTTGCTTCATGAATCGAAAAAAAACCTCTATATCCGATCTTCGTCTAGATGCCTGTCCGATTTCCTTGCTGATAATTCAAAGTCATTGGTTAAAAACCAATTCGTTATTGTTTGATTCAAGAAATTATTTACTTAAATGAATTCTTAATCCGATACCAAATTTAAAAAATGAATTGTCTTGTTCCTCAACCAGAGTGCTTGTTTTGTTGATTACAATTTCGGATTGCCCTTCTATAAAACAAGGAGAATAGTGAATACCAGCAATCGGTGAAATTTTCAATCCCCTTTTCAAATCGAACAAATATCCTATGTTCAAGTCAAGAGATGCTACTATTTGAAGAGACCTTACTTTACTTTCTTCAATTGTGTAAGATTCATCGTTTATTCTTTTATTGAGTAGGCCAAAAGCGACGTTCAATCCAAACTCTCCATAGAAATCACCAAATTGGTCTTTGTCCTGGACAATTCAATAAGTAGCCAATTCTAATAAATTGAAGGCAATTTTTGAATTGGTAATTCTCATTTTCGGCTGTGTTTTAAAATCGAGAATAGCTTGCAGAGATTCTTGTTTTTAGGTTGCGATCGGATTTGAGTAGATACGATATGTTTGCATCGAACCCATTGGATAACAAAGGCTGTTTTTCTTCTAAGTCAGGTCTACTAAAATTATACGTGTGAATTAGATTATCGAACTGCTGAGAATAGAGATAGCTCTATCCAATTCCTGCACTGATCTCTTGACTGTAAATTGTGCTTGACATAACAAGAAGTAGAATTATAATGAGTGCCTTCATACTTAATTGTTATGATTTTAGAATATTAACAACTTCTCTATAGCCTGTTTCTATCGCACCTTGAACGGTCTGATGGTGGCCATTTAAATTCATTGCTTCTCCCGCAAAAAAGAGTTTGTCTTGGATAGATTCGGCGGCAATACTTCTAGCATTTCCAATCCCTATTTTACTATAGGAGTAAGCCCCTTTAATGAATGGATTGGTCGTCCAGTTTTCTACATGTGAAGTGAGGAAAGATGCCGTCGCTTGGCCAGCATACATTGCGTCTAATTCAGCCAAAAGTGCATTTGTTATTGCCGCATTGCTTCCTAATGAAGTCAAATGTTCAGCCTGATGCCCCATCACAAATGCGAGTAGGACATTGTCATTTCCATTTTTGCCTATTATTTCATCGGCATAAGCAGCGCAAATTTCTCCTCCTGCTATATTCTCGTCATAAAATTTCGAGCTGAATTTCAGAAATACTTTCATACCCGGCCCCATTCCAATTTTATTAAATGCTTCAATTTTAGAAGGTGGAAGAGACGGCACAAATTCAATGTATTCGTCTTGTAAAATAGTGATGGGAATAGTTACAATTACTTTGTCTCCTGCAAATAAGATTCCGTTTTTATCTGTGACTTCAATTGAATCGTTGGAGTAATCAATTTTCGTAACAGGGCTATTAATTACGATCGATTCCTGAATTTCTGTTATGATGTTTTTGTTTAATAAATCGAAAAATGTTTCTTCAAATTTAAAGTCGTTACCTCCTGAGCTCCATTCCTCTTCCTCAATGGCAGTCCATTTAATGGATAAATCATCAGAATCCGCACCAAAATCACCTGCCAACTGTTCTACGAGGTACTTATATTCATTTCCTAAGCCTTGTTGTTCCGCATAATCAAGATAGGATATATCAGCTATATCGACGTCTGCTGATACAATGGCCTCAACATCTTTAGGAATGCTAGAGGTTATTTGATTATTAAACCAGTATACTTGGTCAGAAGTGTCTTTCGTTATTTTGGCGCCCGAACTTTTCGCCAAATCGCCTAAAATAGAATTCCGACCGTGCAGCCATTGGGCTCCTAAATCAATTGGGAAATCAGCAAAGTCCTCCTTTTTTCCGATTCGCCCTCCAATAGTATTCGAGGCTTCAATGATTGTAAAATCAATTCCCCTTGACTTTAGAATGAACCCGGCGTAAAGACCAGCCGCTCCGGCACCAACAATTATAACTCGTCCAGAGAATGTTGAATTGGGGAGCACGTCTTCTTTAGGGCATGAAGCCATTAGGTTAGGGGTTAATGCTAGCCCTAAATATGCCAATACTGATTTCTCTATAAATGCCCTTCTTTTCATGATTTAATTCAAAACAAGTGATAAAGAATAAATATATCCTTTTCAATTTGAACTGAAAATGATTCAAAGATTTAAAACACAGCCAATTGGCCTTAGGACTAGACGAGTTGGGAATAGAGGCATCTGATAAACACTGTTTGGATATATTGGATATCGTATATAACCTAATGAAAGGAACGAGGGCAAGACAAGGGCATTTGCAAACTGACGAAGAGAACCGAGGGGCTATCCGAACTCAAGAAGACCTAAACACTAATAAGGCCTGAATAATTTGCAAATGCTGTTACTTGCGTGGAAAGAGAAAAAAGGAGATTAACCCCACCAATTAAAAAAGCGCTGTTTACCTTGTTTGGGTGTTACCTACTCTAGACATTGATGGAGTGTCCGCATTTCTTAGGACACTTTAATTAAGCTCACATTCATTAAGTGTAAAGATCACAATTTTAGGGTGGGAAAATTAACTTCAATCATTTCTCCTTGATTATTTACTGAATGATTGCATACTTTCTATTTAACAGTATTTATCACCTTCCAAAAGGCGTACCTTAGGAACCAGAACCTCATCTTCAACAGAAGCATGTATGAACAAGTCGCGCTGCAATAACTCTAGTTTAGATAGGATCATTTTAAACGGCAATAGCTCGCATTCGCTTACATTACTTTTTAAAAAGTGAAGTAATTCTCCCAACTGTTCCTCTTTGTGCTCATGCTCACTTTCAAAATGAGCAATTTTATAATTCAAGGAAGAAACACCATTTATCAATAGTTGTTTTGCATGCGTAAAACCGAATAACTCTTCGTCCTGAATATGAGCTACCAAATCTTGTTTATATAAATCGAAATGAATTATTAGATGTTTAATCA
This sequence comes from Salibacteraceae bacterium, assembly GCA_047628775.1. Lineage (GTDB taxonomy): Bacteria > Bacteroidota > Bacteroidia > Flavobacteriales_D > Crocinitomicaceae > UBA4466. The sequence continues at coordinate 12,583 of JBLHVW010000011.1, forward strand.
CTGGATGATGAATCCCTAAAACTTCTGCAAAACGAAATATGTTCAACTCAATTTCTGGAATCAACCTATCAAGATAATATGCATGCGTTTTTTCCAAATACTCTATAATCATAGCAGTATCAAACTGCATTAATAATTGTGTGTCAGGGATTGAATTTGTTTGGAATGCCTCCCATAGAATATGAATGAACTCCAGATTAATACCATTATCCTCGCAGAATTCCATTATTGGTTGTTCAGACAAGCCTCCAAAATAATGGTAGCGATTCAAAACTATTCTGCCATTTCCGTAGTTAGATAATTCATTCAAGTTATTCATAATTCTTGATTTTAATGAGACTACAAGTACTTAAATAAATGTTGAATTATAAATACCTTAATTATGGTATTCTTCTCTAAAATATTAATATCACTTTTATTGGTAAGCCTTTCGTTAGTGATTAAACAGTTAAAATACCGCAATTATGGTATTGTTTTAAGTCCTATAAATATCGAATTTCACAAAAAAAACAATGCGAAAGTTCGTCATCCTTCTAGCCATTCTTCCTCTTTGTAATTTCATTTTAGGTCAAAGCAAAAATGTTTTTTTAGATCGTATATATTGGAAGAACAATCCATCCATTGAACAAATTAAAAAAGATATAAACTCGGGAAATGATATTGCCGCTTTGAACGCTCATAAATTTGACGGTGTAGTTTGGGCTATTCTTGAAAAAGTTGACAACTCGGTAATTCAATACCTTCTAGAAAAAGATGGGAACGGTGCAAATAAAATAACCCATGACGGAAGAACTTATATTTTTTGGGCGGCTTACAAAAATAACCTAACATTAATGGAGCACCTCTTAAAAAAAGGTGCAAAAACAGATATCATTGATGCGCATGGATACAGTATAATGAATTTTGCCGCAGTAACAGGACAAACAAATCCTGCTCTTTACGATTTCTGCATTCGCAATGGTGCAGATGTTTTGAAAGAAAAAAGCAACGTTGGAGCAAGCCCATTAATTTTATTGATGCCTCATTTGGAATCTACTGAGTTCATAACTTATTTTACAGACAAAGGGTTGTCCATTCGTGATGTCGATAACAACGGAAATAACGCCTTCGTTTACGCATCTCAATTAGGTAACCTAGCCGTTTTAGAGTACCTAATAAAACAAGGAATAAATCCAAATGCCAACAATGACTATGCTATGATTCATGCAAGTCAAGGTGGCAGGAACAAAGTGAATGATCTGGAAGTATTTCAATTCCTCAAAAATGCAGGTGTTTCTCCATTGGCAATTTCTAAAGAAGGACAAAATGCGCTCCATTCAATCGCTAAAACATCAGATTTAACAGAAGTAGTAGACTTTTTCATTGCGCAAAACATTGACTTAAACAAAGCTGATGAAAAGGGAAAAACGCCATTGGTGAACGCCATTGAATCTAATAATTTAGAGATGATAATGTACTTTATAAGTAAGGGGACTGATCCAGAAATTGTTTTGAAAAATGGCAATACTATTTTGCATGTTGCAATTCAACGGGGTGATGAAAAGATACTTGAATATGTCTCTTCCCTTGTAAATGATTTAAATATTAAAAACAACAATGGCTTATCACCTCTTCATTTTGCAGCAATGAATAGCTCCAATGACATTCTACTTAAGCTATTAATTTCGATCGGGGCAGACAAAACTTTAAAGACTGAATTTGGTGAAACTGCATTTGATTTGGCTTCAGAGAATGAATTGTTAGCGTCTGCCAATGTAAACTTGACTTTCTTAAAATAGAACTATGAAACGAACAATCTTATTAATTACAACTACTGTTTTTCTTTGGCTAGGATTATCTTTGTCGCCGCCAGCAGTGAAAAATTACAAATGCCTAATTCAACTTACGAGTTATGAAGGTGAAGGAGCATACGTCGTTGTTTCATTGATAAATCCTGAAGGTAAGTATGAGAAAACCTTACGTGTTTGGGGAGATGACAGTGAATGGTATTATGAAATGACTTCATGGTGGAAATTTTATGGAAAAAAACGAGCGAATATCGACGGTGTTACTGGGGCATCGATCAGTGGTGGTGGGCGCAGTGTAAGTGTCATTAAAATTGATCCAACCAAAATAGATAAAGGATATAAAATTAGATTTGAAACAGCTGTTGAAGACAAGGGCCACCATACAAAAGACGTCGAGTTTGATCTTACCTCCCAAAATCTACAGCGGAAATTCAGCGGAAAAGGTTTCGTCCGCTATGTTCGTTTTTTACCTCAATAAAAGTTAATGACTTTATCTATTTGGCGGTTTAGTCATTTATGCCTGGCACTTGTTGCATCTGTTTTTTTGCTAATTGCATCTGTAACTGGTGCAATGCTTGCTTTTGAGCCTATTCAAAATGAAACAAGTTCATTTAATTCAGGAGATCTTTCTTCCATTCAAGTTTCTGAATTTATCGTTGCGCTTCAAAAAGAATACCTTGAAGTACTTGATATAAAAATTGATGACAATGAATTTGTTCTAGTCGCTGTAATTACATTTGAAGGCGATTTCTCTGAGTTTCACATCAACCCGAAATCAATGAAAAAAATCGGGCTGCCTCAAAATAAATCTGATTTTTTCGAATTCAATCGTACACTTCACCGTTCACTTTTCATGGGGAAAACTGGACGAATTATTATTGGAATCAGTTCTTTCCTTCTCATTCTTATTTCAATTTCAGGCATCGTTTTAATTCTCCAACAACTTAAATTTAAACGCTTCTTCTCTCGAATAGAAATATCGAGTTTTGCACAGCGTTGGCACATTAAAACGGGACGTCTTTCACTTGTCGTTATTTTAATAATTGCTATTACAGGTTCAATTATGATGTTGAATCGGTTTGATTTCACACCAAAAAAAGCCCAAGCCAAACACACCATCAAACCTGAAAGCTTAGTCGAAGAACCATTGCGAACTGTAGGTGAATTTCCTGCACTAAAAAATATTATGCTTGATGAAGTTGAATGCATTTTGTTTCCATTCAGTCCAGATAAAGAGGAATATTTTCAAGTTACACTGCACGATCGCGATATTTTGGTGAACCAATTTACGGGTGCGTTTATTAGTGAATTTTCTTTTGGTAAATGGGATTCTATTTCCAGATTGAGTTATAACTTACATACCGGTAAAGGAAGTATTCTTTGGTCTATCGTTTTATTTATCGCGTGCCTTAACATTTTGTTTTTCATCTATTCAGGATTTCGAATCTCTTTGAACCGTAGAAAGGGAATTGTTAAAAATAAAGTGAAATCAGAACATGCAGAAACGGTGATTCTATTTGGATCGGAAAACGGAACTTCAAAATATGTTGCGGCACAATTGTACAAAGCATTCGTGAAAAATAACAAAGCAATCTACATCGATGACTTAGATAATTATATAGAATACAAAAGCCTTAAGCGACTTATAATTATCACATCTACATATGGTGAAGGTGAAGCGCCTTCAAATGCCAAAAAATTCATTTCAAAGTGGAAAGAAACCCAACCAAAATATGACTTTGAGTTTGCAGTAGTCGGGTTTGGTTCGCGGTATTATCCAGATTTTTGTCAATTCGCAAAAGACATCCAAACTGAAATAGCATCTTGTTCCAAGGCAAAGGTGCTTTTACCTCTTAAAACAATTCACGGTCAATCGTATTCCCAATTCAATAATTGGTTTGACAGACTGCAGGAAGACACGAAGGTAAAATCAACACTGATATTGGCTCCTAAAAAAGTTAAAACAAATTCAACTCAAGTAATTGAAACTACAATTAATCAGCAAGGAACCTTTCTTTTAAGGTTAAAACCAAATCGGTTTTCAAAATTTCAATCAGGTGATTTACTCGCTGTAACACCGAATAAAAATTCGTCTGAACGGTTTTATTCGATTGCAAAATTGAATGGAGAAATTCTCTTAAGCATTCGAAAACATGAACTTGGAACTTGTTCAAATTATTTAAGTAATCAAATAAAAGGAAATACTATTCAAACAAGAGTAATCCGCAATACAAAATTCCATTTACCGAAGAAAAGAAATGTGATCTGTATAGCAAATGGTTCAGGAATCGCTCCTTTTCTAGGAATGGCCCAAGAACAGGATAGTTCTCAATCATTGGATTTATTTTTTGGAATAAAATCTAAAGAATCATTGCAACCTTATAATCCATACCTATCTGAGCTTACAAGTTCAAATGCAATAAATAAAGTTCGTTATGCTTTTTCACAAGACCCAATTGAAAAGAAGCAATATGTGCAAGATGTTTTAGCTGAAGAACACAAATATCTCTGTAAAGCTCTCGAAGATGATTTTGCTGTTCTAATTTGTGGTTCTATTGCAATGCAAAAGGACGTTCTTCGAATGATTGAACGACTACTGAATGACAGCACTACATCTTTAGAGAAATGCCAACAAAATGGACAAATCCTGTTTGATTGTTATTGAGTCAAATTAAAGTACTTCGATTTACTAAAGACTCCAATCTGTTTAAGAAACCTAACAGCGTAAAAAAGCCCCCAGAATTAACATCTGGAGACTTTTGTCTGCACCTACGAAAAAGGGGAATTACTTAATGAACTTTTTAAGCTCTTTTTTGATTTCATTTGGCTTTGTAGCTAAGTCCATTCCGAATAGAACATCATATATGTGCTTTCCTTCCACCTTATCTTCTAACTCAATATCTTTTCCTTTACCGTAAATGTCTCCCCAAACATCTCTTGCATTAGACCAAAAAGCTTCGTTTGTTTTCCACCAATCGATTCCAGCTTGACATTTTGAATTTTCAACACGGTCATAGGTATTGTACCCTTTTTCTTTTGCAAGTAATATATCGTCAGCTCCATCCTCACGAACTATTTTTTTATTGTCCTGATCGTGAATCCATCCTTCAGCCGTAATCTCATGACGGTTTGATCGAATAGTTACATTGTAATCACTTCTTTGAGTATACTCTCTACGTGGCAATGGTGCATCAGTTGTATTTTCCCAATAACTCTTACCATCGACATGCACCCAAGATGAACTTCCTTCATATCTCGGACTATCATCTACTTGATAGACTTTTTGAGTCCATTGACCATTCACATCCTCTTCACTTTTTTCTTGATACGACCATTTGTTATCGTGGTCGTACATATAAAAATCAGTGTTTTCATACATCCAATCTTGGCGCCAGTGCTTTATGATCATTGTTTCACCTTCATGATCAACAATCAACAAATGTTGAATCGACACTTTTCCTTCAGAGTCTTCAACCAATCCTGCCCATTCGAGCGCTCCTGCATGTTTCTCTCTTGATTTCATATAGGTTGAATCATCTGAGTAATTAAACGTTTCAATAAAGTTGAATCCAACTTCATAACAACCACACATACTTTTGATTGCTTCTTTATCTTGATCCATTTTTGATTGACCAAAAGAGTAACTACTTGCTAAAATCGTTACTAAAAAAATACTTGATAACTGTCTCATTGTGTTGTTTTTGTGCTGTTTATACGGCAAATACTGTTCGTTTAATTTTGTGTCGCCGTAGTTTGATTTATATATATTTCAGGTTAAAATTTTGAGTGAAAAGGGATAGGCTTAATCCTTACAACTCAACTTATAATAATTGCACTTCCATTTTGGGGTAACCTTTCTCTCCCTGATCATTATAGAAGTCTACAAAGTGAAATTTATAATACCCACCTTGACTTGTGCGAACAATGTACGTGACTTCAGAATGAACGATATAGATAGAATTTGTAAAGTCGAACGTTTTCCAATCGTAACCGATATAATCCATGTTACTAGAGAAAGTAAGCGAAGCGATATCATCGAATACAACGTCGTTAAATGGCTTGTTCTCAATTCTAGCCGCTGTTGTATTAAAACGATTCAATAGAGCACCAGTTACAACATACGGTTGTGAAGGAGAATGAAAAACATGAGTGTATTGTGTGAATTTCAAATCCCAGTCCTCATTCGGAGGGGCAATTGTAACTTCCCCTTCTCCCAACTTGTAGTACGTAAATAGATTAATATCATTTTTTGTGATTGTCAATGTTTGAGAAACAACATCTGCGAGGTCTGCGAATTCAATGGTATACTCCGTGTTCGTTACTCCAGAAACAATGAATTTCTTGTAGCCCAATTGGGTTCCTGAAACATCATACCCCATGTCTAGAACGTAAAGATGATTGTCTGTCAACCAATCTCCAATAGCAGTAGAATCAAGATCACCGTTCGGCTTGTCCCAATTCCAATCCAATCCAGATGCATCAATAACATCACTAAAACTGAGAGTGCTATGATGTATAGCCATGCCTCGGGAAGTGTTTAATCGTATATGAAATCCGGCTGTAGATGACTCAAATGCCAAGTCCCAATCCGTTTTTTGATTCGTAGAAATAACTTCGTTATTGGTCAAGCTATAGAATACTTGATCGTTGTAATCTTGGCCAACACTTATTTGAACCTCAACGGCATCTCCTGATTCGTGCTTCTGAACTGGAAGTTCATCTTTAAAACAACCTGTTAAAAGCAACCCTGTTAACAAAAATAATAATGCATCTTTCATAATCTACTTCTTATTAAAATTGAATTTATAGCGCATGGATATAAAGATTGATGCTCCCCGTCCAGCATTAAAATTAGATGAACTTGAATGCACACTGCCTTGAGATTGACCGATAACATTAACCTGCGTTACATTCAATATATTCTTTCCTCCTACTGTAAACGAGAGTTGTTTTTTCTTGAATAAATCCAAAGTAACTGACGCATCCAAAATATGATACCCAGCTTGTAACCTCGACTGTACATCACCGTCAGAATCAACAGCAAAGTTTTGAAGTTGTCCGTTGTACTTATAGAATATATTGGCTTGTAGTTTATTCTTGATGAAAATATAATTCAATTGCGTTCCCACCTCTGGAGAGAATGAATAGCGTTGCACATTTGACGTTTTAGAGTCGGGGTTGAACCTTCCGATATAAGTGGTATTCACATTTACATTAAAGCGGTCTACGCGATAATTAAACGACAATTGTTGTCCAATTGCACTGAATTCACCAATATTGATATACGTGAAAACGTTATTATCAATTGTTCCAAGCGTGATTAAGTTATCGATACCGTTGTAATAAGCGCCGTACTCAATTTTAACCCGCGCCTTATTCTTTGTACGTTTTATCCAATTAACAAAAACTGAATAATTTACACTGTTTTCTGCTTGTAGGTACTGATTCCCTATAATGTTGTGATTAATGTCCACAAAATCCAAGTACAATTCCTTTAAATCTGGAGATCTGAATCCACGAGCCGCTGATGCTCTAATCGATATATTCTTAATTCTATAGAGCACATTTAAAGAAGGAATTATTGGTGATTGATAGGTCGTATTATATGCATATCGCACTCCAGGCTTAATGGTCAATGAATCCATTATTTTCCAGTCTAGTGTTAAAAAACCTGCGTAATCCCCAATTTCACGGGACAAACTATCAATACGTCTTCCCCAGCCCTTAGAATGATTAATATCAGCGCCAATTTGATAGCTCACTTTAGATCCAATCTGGCCACTGTAAATGACGCGAGCAGTAAGTTGACTAAAGCGTGATGTATCTTGTGCACCAGAAGTTTCTGACAAAACCTGACTCAAGTTGGTTAGGTCTTTATAGTAGGTGTTTTTTCTACGAATGAAGTTATTGAATGCAAGCAATGTATTCAACTTACTTTTCTTGAATTTTAGATTGTTTGATACCCCTACATCTTGTCGTATAGTCTTATAATAGTCATCAAATGCTGTTTCAAAATAAGGAGAAGAGGGCATACCTCGATTAACAATTAACTCATCAAAATACTTTCCATAAACTGAAAATTCATTCTTATTAGATGTATTAGAATATCTTACACCTCCAAAATATTGCTCTTTTGGCTTCCACGTTTGAACTCGATTTGAATCTGCTAATTGTTCCATAGGAAATTCCACGAATGGATCTTCCTCCATCCAACCATCAAAAAAATTCCGTCCACCATCCAATGTGAAATTATGTTGCTTTTTACGCATGGAGATCGATCCAGATAAATTATAGTTCCCTATAGTTTCATAGAATGGATTTACATTAACACTGTATCCTCTTTTGCCCTTCTTTTTTGTAATGATATTTACTGTTCCTGCCAATGCATTTGTACCATAATTAACTGACAATGGTCCTTCTACCACTTCAATACGTTCAACATTGTTTAAGTTTATTTGACTTAAATCAACATTCCCATTTTGTCTACCAATAACCGGGACACCATCGATTAATATTTTTACATTTTGACCAGAAATCCCACCTAGGTCCATTGAACTCCCAAGAACATTGTCCTGTGCAAGACGGATTCCAGTTTGGTAAGTAAGAATGTCTGCAAGATTATTGGCTCCTGATTTTTCAATTTGATCTGCGTTAATTACAGTGATTTTCTGAACTGCATTCTCAACAGAGACAGCCGTACTTTGAGCTGTAACAACAATATCATCTATCAATTGAACCTTACTCAAGGTTATTGTTTCTAAAGTGGAAATATTGACGGTATCCTTATACGTTTCAAAACCAAAATAACGAACAGAAACAGAGAATTTACCAGTCACTTCGTCAAGGTAAATAGTACCTTCAGCATCTGATGTTTTTTGAATAACGAAGACCGAATCGGGGTATGAAATGGCCTCAAACTTAGCTCCAGGAATTACTTCCCCGAGATTGGATTGAATTGTGATTTTATTTTGGGCCCAAGTGAGTTGAGCACAAAACAACAGAATTAAAAGGAACAACTTGCCGATCATAAAACGAGGTCATTAATCTTTTTCATATAGTTCGCCATCTCAATAAGCTCCAAGGCTTCTATTACCTCATCATAGGAAAGGCAGAGAAATGTGTTTTCTGTAATTTTTATTTGAACGCCAACCGCTGGATCATTTAGTTGTTGAGTCTCCAAGTTAAACTGCATTTGAACTAAATTTTCTTCAATAACTCCGAGCTGAACCTCACTAACGACAGACAACAATCCCTTCATTTTCAAATGAAAACTTTCGCAACCATAACAGTAACCAGCAAGGCCTAAAGTATTTTCGTGCAAACTGATGAATTCGGTACAACTTCTCATACTGTGTCTGTTTTTCAAATTAATGACAATACCATTGTTTTCAATTTCAATGGAAATGACAGCCTTAACTTAAGACCACCATTTCCATTAATTGTATTCCTCAACTCGGTCAGTTATAGTTGATTTTCAATTGTTTAAAGTGTTCTAATGTTGAATCACAATTCTCTTAACTGAACTTTGACCTGATTGACTTTGAACTCTAAGTAAATAGATCCCTTCTTCCAAGGTTGATACGTCAATTGAAGAAATATTCACCGTCTTTTCCAACACCAATTGTCCATTCATGTCTGTTATCGTGACACTTTTAACATCATGCGCATAGTTGATATACAGAATAGAATTTGCAGGATTTGGATAGACTTCTAAATTCGCTCCTTCATAAACAGGGATGCCTGCATACTCGATTTGTTCTTTCGTAAAGTGAATGTTTCCGTTTGCACTTCCTTCGAAATCTGTAAAAATTAATTTCCAAATACCTCCATCTTCTGTTTGAACAAAATAGCTTAGTGAATCAACAGTATTGTAAGAGAAAGTTGCAAAATCGAACACTTTCCAATCGTATCCAATTGTATTAATAGTTGTGTCCCAGGTAGTGTATGTTGAAGTCGCAACAGGAACTCCTGAAACTTTAGAAACCGTAACACCGTTATTGTGCAATGCTCCAGTTACGCCAGAATAGTAATTAGGAGCTAATTCTAACACATAATTGGTAAATACAATTTCCCAAGAATCATTCGATGGCTCGCGGTCTTCAACTGTATTGTTCAGTACATGATAATAAGCAAAGTTGCGGTCAGAGTAATCTGATTTTGTTACTGTTTGGGTTACTTCATTTGAACCATCTAGATCGGCATGTTTTATAGAATAAACACCTCCAATCAATGATTCAATTGCAATTTTTTTGCAATCTCCATTCGTAAATTTCAGAACAAATATACGTGACCCTACTATTTGATGCGTTACAGTGTTGTAATCTCCCCATCCTAAATCCAATTGGTTAGAGCCATCAGCAGCAGCATCCATAGCGCCCTCGTTCCACCAGTCGTATCCATTGATGTGTTGGTTCCAAACAGTGAATTGTCCCGTAGTGTCAATAGTTGTTCCCCAATCGGCAACCATCTGTTCTGAATCATACAATTCCGCTTGTTTTCTATTGAGTCGAATCGTTGAACCAAAAGGACTCAAATCAAAAGCCAAATGCCAGTTTTGATTGTCTACATTACTCACTTCTCCGTTTTCAAAACTGTAGTAGGATTCATTTGCATATCCAGCTCCTAAACTAACCATATCGCTTGTTTGTCCAAAAGCAAGTACCGAAGCAAGCAAGCCAAATGAACATAGTAAAATTCTTTTCATATCATTTCTTTATTTAGATCGTTTATAAATAACGATACAAATGTAAGCCGAGATCAAAGCAAGTTCCAATACCATTTATAGGGTATTTCGGTGAAAATCGATACCACGAAAAAGGTATATTGTTCTTTTTTTGAATAAAATTGGCAGGAAATCAATTCAAAAATTGATCAACTAATTAGTTTCGTTGCAATGAAAATTGAAATGAACAAGCAAGTAAAAAAAACGAACTGGTTAAAACGAATGGGATGGTTAGCCTTTATCTTCTTCCTTATAAAAGGATTGTTTTGGCTTGCACTAGTATTTGGACTATTCAGAACAATTGATTAGAGAATACCATCAGGCTTAAACAGTTTCACGTTATTATTTTGGTTGATAAACTTATTTTAGTCTCAGGATTCGAACAAAGGTTCCTTCAATCACCTAATCGCACTAACGAGAGGCGTGATGTCTTGAATTTGCAAAACCGACTTGACTTCCATCATTTCGAACGCAACCAACTTATAGGTTCAGCTTAAACTAAAGCCTGCATAATCGCAGGTATTACATTGAATTTAGAACGACAAACTCAAATCATGTGACTTTAACACACCCCCTTCTCCACATCACTTGTGATTTAAGCAACTCCAAAAAAACAGCTTACTCAAATCAGTTCCTCAAAAGGAAACTCTTGTTGTAATTTTGGTCACAACAAATAACAGCTCGAATAATGAAAAGTAAACGAACACTATTGATCGCCCTCGCAACAATAGCCCTAAGCTCTTGCGGAACTTACAATAACAAATTGCGCTTTACGAAAGTAAAAAAGAGCCGTAAAAAGGAAATTGTGTCAAGCACAGAAGCAAAGGCCAATAGTGATTTACCATTCGAAAAATTCACTCAAGAAGAAACAAGCTTTGAAAATGCTGAATTAATTCCACAAGAGATTAACAGCGCAAGCGAAACTGAAGATTTCAGTGCTTTTTCTGACGGCGATGTGACAGAACCTACCTTAAACGAAAGAAGTTCTACTGAAAAACCTGGAGTTATAGAGGAAACTCAAATTGAAGAAGAGGATAAAGAATCTAGGATGGCTGAAATTAAATACTCAAGAAATAGAGCTTGGTTAAATACGGCAGGTGCACTTTTAACACTTGGAGCCGGAATTGGATTGACAATACTTTTCTTTTCTTCATGGATAGGTGGAGCAACTTTAATCGGGGGTGTGGTCGGCGCTTATATTTTCTACTACTTTTTGTGCAAACATTTATACCAAGCAGCTATCGATTCAAGAATACTAAAATATAAGACACAAGAAGGAGCTGATGCAAGTAATGAACTTCAAAGCTGGAATTTAGCACATATAATTATCGCTTCTGTGTTTGGTTTATTTATCCCGTTAATTGTTCTTGGTGTCAAAATGAACCGTGTGAAAAAGCAATACAGACAAAAAAAATAAGGGACTATTGATTGAGCAAACGCTTTAAAAAAGACATTGATTATCACCTCATTGAGCGATTTTTTTTGGGAAAAACATTTATAAGGCCCCTTCCTTTTTTTCACTTATAAAGAAGAAATTACAATTTAAAATTAGATTAACCGTTTGGGATTTAACTATGGCTAGAAATTACTTAATCAATAATCACAATAATGTTAAAAAACAGTTTAAGTATAGTAATTATCTCTTTAGGCTTCATTTCTAATTCTCAAATTAAGCTCGACATAGAACTAGTGTCAGGTTATATAATTAATGGTAAAACCTACGATTTTAGTGAGAACGCAACGAACTTTGACTTAACCAATGGATTTACCTATGGTTTAGGATTTGATCTTTGGCTAAAAGAAGATTGGTCTCTTTCTTTTGGCTTCAGCTTAGGCCAATCTCGTGCTCAAATTAAACGAACTTTTTCTGGTGAATTTAAAGGGATAACTTCATCTGGCGGCAATGTCGGGACTTTAAAAGACCGAGTGTTTTATTTAGGCGTGAAAAAGAATATACTAATTGGAAACAGTACATCGATCCAGCCCTTTTTAGGGCTTTATTATAACCCTTTCTTCTTTGATAGTCAGGACATAAAATATTCAGTCTACTCAAATGATGCAGATTTTGACTATTTTGAATCAGAGGATTTATACGCTCGTTTCAATATGGGAAACAGCGCCCTACAGGGTTCATTTGGAGGTCGTATAGGTATGGGGATATCTCAAAAAGTTAGAAACATTGGTGTTTTTTCGTTGAGCATGTCCTATAGTTTAGATTTAGCTAAGAATCTTGATCAGAAAATAAATGCAAATAGCCATTATATAAAATGGGATGGAGTTTCAAGCACTTATGATTATGAATATTACAATAATACATATGAGACATTTGAAAGAGGTCGCCACTTGTGGCAGGTTGAAGTTGGGTTTAAAATGCCGTGCTCAATACTTTTCGGGACATAAATTACCCATTAGTGAATCTTTCCCCTTTTTCATAAAGTGATTAAAGGTTCTCTCCAATAAATAACCAAGGGCTTATGGAAGTGCTAAAAAGCGGTTCATTAATCGAGTACGGCCTTTTTCTCTACTGATCCATCTGAATATTGATAGATCAGTAGAGCCCCTTTTTCGAATTCAGCTTCTCGACCTATCAAATCGGTAATTCTTAGTAATTGTCGCTCAATGTTAGGATTGATTTCTACAATTCCTACAGTATTTGCACAAATTTGCTCAAAAAACAGCCATGCTTCTCTACTCGCTGAAATATCCATATTCCCCCCTGATCCTGGCCAATCATGCCCACCTCCATCTACAGTATACAGCCACACTTGAGTGCAGGAATTATTTTCAGTGTACTTGTCTGAACTGACCGTACTGCCATCCGTTGAATCGATATTTGGTAAATTACTTGATGATAGACTTGTTAACCCATAAAGGTTGACCCAGTAATCAATTGTATTTGGAATGCTTGGATACGCTCCCCATCCATCATTATTCATTGGATCACCAATGAAGGGTGTAACATTGTCATTCGTACCATGGATTTCAAGGATAGATACTTCCCTCACTTGATTACACGTATCTATAATGTGTTGAAGCATCATCCCAGCAACAGGTGCAATCGCTTTGAACGTTTCAGAAGATTCACAGGCAAGCAAGTAGGCAAAATCTCCTCCATTAGACATTCCCGTGGCAAAAATATCATCAGTACTCAAAGAATTCTGTGTACTCAGCACATCAATAAGTTCATCAACAAAAACTACATCATTGACGGTTTCACCAGATTGAAAATCATAACCAACGTTCCAGAAAGTGTTATTATCGAAATCTTCTGTTCCTTGTGGGTAACAAACGGCAAATCCGAACTCCTCGGCAAGAGCATTAAATTGGCTGTAATTCATGATGTCCTCAGCATTTCCTCCATAACCATGAAAAACTATAACCAATGGACAATTTGCGACTGCCGTACTAGCATGATAGTAAATATAGTCACGGCTAAATGTGCCGCTAATTAAAGTCCCGTATTCTGCCGCTATAAGATTCATAGATAGAATATCATTCGTTGCATTCGAATCTGCAGGCTGTCCATTTACATTACTTATGGATACATCCAAACTATACATCCCACTAGTGGCAATTTGCATTTGATCGGTATGAGAAAAATTGAAGGTACCTAAAGAGGGAATAGACAAACCGGAAATGTTATTGGTATAGACCGATCCGTCAATCGTCCATGACAAATCGAATGATTGAATCGTTTCTACGCCAACATTTGTTACAACTCCCGTTATTGGAATCATTGAACCTGTAGACTGAGTAGAAGATACGGTCAGTGAACTTACGGCCAGATCCATCCCGCTAACTTCGAAGATCTTTACATCATCAATGGCCCAGCCAAAGAGCCAATTGAAATCATCGAAATAATGAAAGCCAAGCATCACGTTGGAATTCCCTACCAGAGAATTAAGACTTACCGTTTGTGCGTCCCACTGATCGTTATCAACTCCAACGATTGTTTCTAAAAGCGTCCAAGTCGTTCCATTGTCTAGTGAATATTCTACTGTCGCCACCTCAGTGCCTCCGAATAGGGTACCACCGTTAAAATAATTCTGAAATTGAAGTGCCACCGAACTCATCCCACTTAAGTCCATAGACGGTGTGATTAGGTAATCTTCCGATTTGTCACAATCGCAGGTATCATCGTTCGTTCCAATAAAATTTCCATGTGACGCAATTGACCAATATGTACTTTGAAGCGAAGTATTGTTTCCTAGTATCCAACCACCATCATTTGAGTTGGTTGATTGACTCCATCCAGCAGGAAGCATTCCGAGTTCGAAATCCTCTGATAAAAGAACAGTTTGACCAAAAATATGTATTGGGCACAGGTAAAATATAAAAAGAAAAGCAGTTAATTGTTTCATGCAGTAGCCTGTTGCGAAATTCGAGCTTTTTTAACCTTCCCAAAAGGATTTAAAGCAAGAACAATAACTCCAAAGAGTAATGTTTTTTATACTTAAGAATGAAAGGTAACAAATCTAAATTTCAGTTGCAAATAACGGACAGCGCTATGCAGCGGCGCAGCTCTTAAGTTAGGTTTGTTTTTCGAAGGTAAGAATAGTTGAGTTAATACGAACTTATATTACGAAGCTTAGACTTGCACTGGGATGTAGCGTGTGTTACCAACAGATCTAACCGATTTAGTCGAGATGTTAATTTTTTACTTCCAAAACTCCACCATTTTCTCCCGTGTTTTGTAGTGTTTTTATGTGCCAGTTCCCAAATATGTTGTTCTTGTTTTGATGTGCCGTTGTCTTTGTACGTAGTCCAATGATTGAAAGATTCATCCGCCAAACCAATTGCTATTACTCGATCTTTATGCATCATAACTCCAACTCCGTGCTCAGGGTCCCAACTACTCTCCAGTTCAAATCCATAATAAGCAAATCCGTCCTTTTCACTATCCATGATGTGAATATACGAGAGTTCAAGGTGGTTTTTATAGTCCTCTATTCCAGTGATTTGAGGCATTATATCTTCATATGTGTCTTTAGCATTTGAATAATCTTTCAATAAACCATGAAGAAGTGAATCTCTTACTATTTCAGAATTTTTGGTTAGATATTGAATAGTTTCAAATTGTCCTTTTGATAGGACATGAACATAATCCACTGAAACGCCGATTATGTGAGTCTTGATAATTCCGTCGGATAGTTTTTGATAATCTTTCCAAATAGGTAGATCTATTGTTCCATCATAATCTTCTCCGATAATTATATTAGGTTGGATTTCTGAGATGTTACTATTCTTCATTCAATAAATATTTGGAGATACCTACTTTGGTCTATTGTTACTAACGTTTTTCGGCTATACTTTCGTGCCGACCTCTAGAATATAAGCTTTTCGGCATGAAGTATAGGCTATATGGCTGTTGCACAACTCAGATTTCCTGAAAAATGGTAGAGTTTTATCAAAACACGGAAAGTTAAATATCCAATAATCAATAGGATATGCTTTCAAGATAGTCAATAAATTATTCCTTTACAAGAGTTGTGCAACGGTTACCTATGTTATACGCTAAAATTAACTAGTGCTGCATTACGAATCATATGTAATGAATTCAATAGCATTCTGAAGAGATGGAAGAAACAAAACCAAAAAAAATAAGCTTCTTCCGAAGCCTATTTAGATTTATGAGTATGATATACTAATTTATTCACGCTTAAAAATCGATTTTATAGTGTATTCTCGATCTTTCTGTATCATTATTAATTCAGAATCTGAAACAGTGATATTGAATGGACGAGCTTCACCTTCTTCAGAAGTCATAATCAATGTTTCCCCATCAATTGAGTATGTTTCTTCATATTCAATAATTGTACCTAACATCGATGTCTTTACTATTAAAGAACCGTCTTCACCGAAAACATACACTGTGTTTTTGATCAATTCTTCTAACCCCTTATCGTTCATCGCTTGTTCTTCAGCAGAAGGTTCATATCCATCATCAAATCCGGTCATTTGCCACGTTCCAATTATCGTAGGTTCTGCAGCTTCATCTTGTGACTCCTCAGGCTGCTCTGTTTCTTCGTTGTTATTGTTCTCTTCTTCCATACCACATGATACAAGGAACATAGATCCTGCAATCGCAAATGCAAAGATTGATTTTTTCATAGTTAATAGATTTTTGTGAATAGTTTATATGCTGGTTAAATATATTAAGTTTAGTGATTATTTCTAACTAATTTTCATTAGTAGGCTGCTAGAATGAAAATTATCATCTGATTTACAGTGATTAATTTGTCTTCTACGATAGGACAAATGAGCGACAATGAGTGATCGTTCTGCATCATTTCTAGATGCTGTTTAAGCTCGTTACTAGTTCTCGGATTCTGGACAATTTCGAATAAAAGCTTTCGAGGGTAACCTTCGTTATGTATAACGGGAGGCTTCGCAAAAACCTCTTTTTTCTTTAAAAATACCTTCTATTTTCGATAACACCTTCTATCAGGTGGTTCAAATGTCAATGTGTAAAAAACAGAACTGGTCTTTTCAAAAGATAAAAGGAGCTTAAAACAAGACCACAAGTGGGAGGATATCGCTCTTGAAAAGCTCAATAGTATCCCCAATCAATGCCCAAAGTGCAAAAAACTCACTTTAACCGTTATCGAAATAATCCATCCCATGCGTGGACCTTCTTGTGCTATCAAACCTAACAATGACTTTTAATCTACTGAAAAACAACACTTTATTATCTGTGAAATATTCGGAGGGCCAGCGTACTGCCTTGACTTTAACAAATCCGTCCAATGCCAGTCAGTGGACAGATACACAAGGAGATAAAGGGCCTTTGTACGCGTCTTTGAAAGACGAAAAACACGTTTTTGTGAATCGAAAACACATCATTTAGTAGAACACTTTCTATTCAGCACCCATAGGGTTAAAATCACTTACTCCTGAAGGAACGTGCAACAGCAGGCACAATGTAGTCAAGAAGGCCTGACTGCATTGATGCTTATATGTTATACACATTCTAATCTTTAACAATCTCATTATCAATATGTTTAACTTTTTTTAGTGTAATCCTCCTCTTGCTGTAATCAACGATTTTAAATTGCTCTTCAATATAGACTTCTCGATGTTCATATTTAATTACAAAGAAGCCCGTTGAACCAAAGTGCCAATGCCCTCGTCTGAATACATATTTAAATTTATCCTTTGAATTACCACAATAAGGACCATAAACAGAACGGTACATAGTATCCGTATCACTTATATAAATACAGGTAGGTTTTCGTTTAATTTTATTTATCCGCGTTAAATTAACTATGCTATCACCGCGATCATTCCATCTCCAATTTCCAAGAATTAAACTATCAACGCTCTGACCAAAGGTCGAGAATTGAGTGAGGCAAAACAAGGCTATGATGGTTAATGTAAGTTTCATTGTGCACAACGGGAGGCTTCGCAAAAACCTCTTTTTCTTTAAAAATACATCCGTCATTTCTATACATTATTAGCGTGCTAATTCTACCTCCGTTGTTGCAGTATCAGCACTCTTAAATAAATATCACCTCAACACATTCACGTGTCCATTCACCCTATGTCGTTCCTCTGAGGTTCTCTCTTTGAATTCCATTGTCCAAATATAGGTCCCATCTTGAACAGGTAATCCAAGATAGTTCGCATCCCAACCATAATTGACGTCATTTGTTTCGAAAACTTTCTCTCCCCAACGGTTGTAGATGGTCATGTTAAAATCGAAAGGATCCAACCCTGAAGAGAAAATGGGTTTAAAGATCTGGTTGTGCTGGTCGCCATCTGGAGTGAAGGTATTTGGAACATAATAAATCAAAATTTCATCCATCGTGAGCATGGCCGTTGCAGTATCGGTACAAACGCCGTTAATTGCAACAAGTACAACTTGGTAGTTTCCTACATAATCGTCGGGGTAGTTATGACTTGGATCTTCCTGAGTGGAAGTGGATGAATCGCCAAAGTACCACACATAATTCGTTGCATTTGAACTGGTATTGGTGAAATCTACATCTGTGTGCAGAATGTCCAATTCATATTCACTGGCATAAAAAGATGCATCAGGCACTTCATACACATTGATATAATCTACATATGTTGCATTCGATGTACAACCGTTGATATCCGTCACAGTGAGGCTTACCGTTTGTGCACCTGCCTGATTGTAAACGTTCTGAACATCGGCACATCCAATAAACGTATTTCCATCACCGAAATCCCAAACGCAATCTACGACACTGCCAGTCGAACTGCTGAAGAACTCGACCGTCAATGGTGCGCATCCGTCCAACACATTCGCAGAAAAGCTTGCCGTTGGACTTGGGTTCACGACCACGATTGCATCATCAGAATTAACACAGCCTTCTGGACTTGTTACAGTTGCGGTATAGATCACTGTGCCTGAAGGAGCAAAAGCAACTCCATCCAAAACGCCATTGTCCCAAGATAAAGTTGCTCCTGAAGGATTTGATGCGGTCAAAGTAACCAAATCACCGTCACAAATCTGTTGATCTGCTCCAGCATCAACGATCGGCAAAGGATTTACTGTTAAGTCGGTGATAATCGTGCTATCACATCCATCGACAGTTGTGAACGACGAAGTGTAAAGCACATCCGCCAAGATATTCGTTTGAATTGTTCCGTCTGGGAACGTATAATCTTCACCTTCACAAATAGCAGCAGTTTCCGTGGTTGAATAAGCAGGAAGCATTGTGACGTTCGTAACGATAACAGAATCACATCCAGCTGCCGTGAGTAAACTACTCGTTTGCGAAGTACTTGCGGTAATTGTTGCGACCGTTCCATCTGGATAGGTGTACGAATCATTTTCGCAGACATCAATAGCGACAATACTGCTGTACGTTGGATTTACGGTGACGTACGCCGAATCTACACTCACACATCCTGCTGCACTTGTTGCCGTCACGTTGTACCACTGATTCGTCGCTGGCGTAAACGCAATTCCATCTGAAATTCCGTTGTTCCAAGCAATTGTTGCCCCTGAAGGATTAGAAGCTGTTAACGTTGTCACACCACCATCACAAATCTGTTGATCTGCACCAGCATCAACGATCGGCGAAGGATTTACTGTTAAGTCGGTGATAATCGTGCTATCACATCCATCGACAGTTGTGAACGACGAAGTGTAAAGCACATCCGCCAAGATATTCGTTTGAATTGTTCCGTCTGGGAACGTATAATCTTCACCTTCACAAATAGCAGCAGTTTCCGTGGTTGAATAAGCAGGAAGCATTGTGACGTTCGTAACGATTACAGAATCACATCCAGCTGATGTCACTAAATTACTCGTTTGCGAAGTACTTGCGGTAATTGTTGCGACCGTTCCATCTGGATAGGTGTACGAATCATTTTCGCAGACATCAATAGCGACAATACTGCTGTACGTTGGATTCATCGTGACATTTGTTGTTACTAATGAATCGCACCCAAAGCTATTTACAAGCGTACTGATATGACTTGAATTTCCAATGATGAGTTCTGTTGAACCGTCTGGATACGTGTAGGTTGCGTTTTCACAAGCAACTGCGTTTTCTGTGCTGTTGGAAACTGGATTGACAATTAAGGTATTGGATACAACCGTGTCGATTGCACAATTTCCGACAGTGATGGAGTCAATCACCAGGGTGCTATTTGTTGGAGGTGCAGTAACGGGAATTGTTGCGGTTCCTCCTGTCAGCGTAATGTTTTGGTTGGGAACTCCGTTCAAGGTATAATTAACAATTGCATCTGTCGTTCCCGTTATCGTGAATTCGCCATCTTCTCCAAAACAAATAGGTCCATTGTTAGAAATTGTCGCTGTTGGTGGAGGAATGACTATGATTACTTGAGATGTACCCAAAACGTTCACACAAATACCCAAGGAAACTGAAGTAAAGTTCATGGTGATATTTGAGGTCACGCTGTAGTAGGTCAAATACATGGTGTCATCCGTGAAGATGAGTGTTTGATTCCCACCACCAATGTCGTAGATTAATGTGGCTGCATCATGACTCGTCAATTCAAACTGAACAGAGTCGCCATAACAAATCGGTCCATTCGCGAAAACATCTAAATCCGGTGCATGCGACTCTGGAATATCAAAGTCCACAGAAGATGAACAACCATTGTTATCAGTCACAGTTACACTGTACAATCCTCCAGGAAGATTCGAAATTGTTTGTCCCACATACGCTGTGCTCCACACATACGTAAAAGGAGCTGTTCCTCCTGAAGTATTTGCCGTGGCTGTTCCATCGGATGCACCCTCACAAGTTCCTGTAAGACTTTGGATGTACACAATTGGTTGCGTTGGTGATGGAAGCACGTCAATGCTGTCTCGGATTGAGCACCCGGTGATTGCGTCTGTAATCGTTACGGCATAGTTTCCATACGCCAAATTTATAATTGTAGACGATGCCACTCCGTTGTCTGTAACACCATTGTCCCAAACGAAATTGTAAGAACCGCCTGAAGTAGTTGCCGTTGCAGATCCATCGTTCGAACAGATGACCAAGGTTGCAGACATCGTTACAGCTGGCAACGGATTTACCGTTACAAGGAAATCAATTGAAATTGGACATCCAACAACTGTTTGACCTCCTCCAGTAAGTGTTGAATAAACTGTAGCCGTATATGTTGTTGTTGCAAGTGGTGAAACGCTAATACTTGAATTTGATAGCGGAACTGAATTGATAGTTGGCGACCAAACCACCGAATCTGTTGGGGTAAGCCCAGTAAGAGAAAGTGTTGTCGATTCCCCTTGACAAATTGCAGCATTTCCAGATCCTGTAGCTACCGGAAGAGGAATTACGTATAAATAAACGGTGTCAATTGGTGTGAGTCCACAACAATCTGTAATTCCATAGCCTAAAATTTCAAAAAATCCAGTTGTGTTAAATTGATTGGAAACAGTTTGAACACTTCCTGGGTTTGCAATTGCTCCGTCGAAATCCCAAACATAAATGTCCGCAAATAAGTTCATGTCGAAAGTAGAAAAATCTCCCTCACACAATTGGAATGTATCTACGCCAATTTGGGTAGCTGTTGAAGTGATTTCAGGTAAAATCGTTTGTGAGAAAGCAATGTTTTGGAAACCAGTATATTGATTAGCACCAAAGGCAACATCATAACGATCAATAACAGAATATTGAGTGTTACTTGGATTCATTGCACCAGTTGCAGGAGTTGCGTTATTGGTCAGGACATCATGATCCCAAGTAGCACCAGAATTTGACATGTCTTGGAATTGCACATTTGTATTCGTACAATTAACATTCGTAACGGTAATTACGGGCTGAGCCGCAAGGTTGAAGTTGATATCCGAAAGCGTTAACGCCGATCCTCCGCTTAAATATACGGGAATGGAAACACCCGGTGCGCCATTTCCACCATTTCCACCGTTCCTGCCATTTCCACCATTTCCGCCATTTCCACCGCAACCAATTTCATAATCGTTGATATCGTCTTGTCCACCGACACCACCAGCACCTCCGTTTCCGCCAAGTCCACCAGCACCACCGGCACCGCCTGCACCAGCCAAGCCTGAGATCACGCGTGAATCATTAATAATTCCGTTTGCTCCATTATTAAAAAGATAAGCACCAATCGAAGATCCGCCGCCTCGAACACCAAAGCCACCGGTTCCACCTTGACCGCCGCCTCCGCCGCCACCGCCGCTAGCTCCGGCTCCGTCTGTACAGAAAATACCTCCTTCACCAGCGCCACCACCGCCACCGCGACCGCCTTGACCACCTTGACCATCGGTTCCAGTGCCAGCAAGACCGCCAGGCACCCAAAATCCGGCCAAATGATTTCCAGCAGGTCCAGCTGCTCCAACAATTCCAGTAACTCCAGTAATACCTGCACACCCATTGTCACCACTCAGTGCCGCATTACAAGAACCAGTAACTGAGTTGCAACCGTTTTCCTGTCCAGCGCCACCGCCACACGTATTTGTGATTCCACCGAAATAAGCTCCACCTATGCCGCCGATGCCTCCATCTCTATCTTCTTGACCTCCACGTGCGCCGCCACCACCACCGGCTCCTGCACGGAAATTAGTAGCAGCACCTCCAGCGCCTCCATTTACACCACCAGTACAACATCCTGCAGCAGCTGGAGCACCTGTACCACTAGCACCACCGCCAGCGCCAGCACCAGCACCACCATTTCCACCGGTACGTGCATCATTTTGTTGGTCGGAATCACCATTCAACCCGTTGATTCCATTTGCGCCATTCGCGCCGTTCGTGCCGGGACTTCCAGCAGCGCCGTTCGCAGCATTCCCCGGAAGTAATTGTGTTCTGACAATAGTATAATCCGAACAAGCCGAAAGATGCAGCGCATAGGTTGACATTCCAGGTAAATTAGCGTTGGACGTCGAAATTGTAAGGTCTTGTAACCTGAATCCCGTTGCACCATTTCCGTACATTGCCACCAAACGTTGTGCATTGACTGCACCTTCTGGATTCGCGGTAGTACGATTAATTGTTGTTGCTCCCGGCTGACTTGTTTTTATCCATCCGCTTCCTTGATTGAAACCACCTTCAAGCGTAGAAAAGCTTCCAATTGAGATCGGGTTACTAATGTTATAAGTTCCAGTCGCGAGTTTAATCACAGCATTATTGCAAGCGGCCATTGATAAACCTTGGAGTAAAGATGTAGGGTCTGCTTGAGTTCCAGCTCCCGCTGCCGAAGCAGTTGTCGAAACATAAATATTGACACAACTTGGAAGAACTGGAGGATTTCCGACTGTCAAGTAAACCGTATCAGCTGACTGGCACCCGGTAACAGGGTTGGTAACTACCAAAATGTATAGGTATGTTCCCGTCGCAGTTGGTACTGTAATATTCAAAGTTGATTGGGCTCCAGTTACAGTTCCCGAACCTAAAGAGCTTAAAGAAGGATCGAACCATTCAAAATTATTACTGGTTTGATCTGTCAATCCAGAAAGTAAAAAGTTCCCGCCTCCGCATGCATCTGCATTATTTGGAAAGGCATTTGCCGTTGGGTCGTTTGCAATTGTAACCGTTACAAAATCTTGAGAAGAACATCCATCGGTATACGTTAGCTCAACCGTATAAGAAGTTGTGGAAGTTGGTGTTGCGTTCGTTGAAGCACTGGAGGGAGTTGACAATCCATTTAAGGGTGTCCATTGATACGTTGAGCCTGAAGTTGATGTTGTTGTTGCGGTTAAAAGAACAGTCTCGCCGGCGCAAATAATCAGATCTGGACTGGCAATTACAGGATCGTTTGGATTTGGAATTACATTGACCGTGTAAACGGCAGAATTTTGACCAACCAATGGACAGTGATCATCTTCAGCAAAAACGGTGAATGAATACGTGCCTTGATCACCAAGGTTTGTACTCCAACAAAAAGTTCCAATTGGATTGGTTGACGTTCCGCCTTGTGTAAAAACAGCTCCTGGAATTGTGTTGTCATAATTTAAAGTCACGTTTTGACCAGCATCGACATCTGATCCCAATATGTCAAAACAGACATTTGCTCCTTCGCAGGTTGTAATATCATACACGCCCGGAACTCCATCAATTCCTGAAATTTCTGGAATCGTATTTGTACAATCATCAATAATGAATTGAATGTCTCTCATGATGGAACCAATCAAAACTCCATTACGGTATTCTTCAATCAGAACATTGACGACAGCCACTTGCGGCGTATTTGGAGTAAAAGTGATTTGTCCTGTTTGTGAATTGAATGTCAAGGGAACGGTAAATGGGTTTATACCGCTAAATCCAGGAACATAGGTCACTGATACCCCTGAACTTTGCAAGGCATTCACCAGAGTATAAACGAGTGAATCTCCGTCAGAATCGAAAGCGAGTTGCTGAAAGTTTATCGTTTGTCCAACGCATCCAAATAATTGTGGAATCGTTGAAAAGGATGGCGAGTTATTGTTCAACCCAGCTGTATTGTCCAAGTGAGCTTCGAAATACATTTCATTGTTCGATGAGCCTGAGATATTGGTAATTGCAGCATTTCTGCAGCAGGATGTCGTAGACAGTATCCAATCATCACAACCAGGAGGAAGATTTAAAGTTCCCTGAAAAACGAGTAGCCCTACTCCAACGGGTCCAGTACCACCACAAGCACTTGTCGCTGTTGAACATAAAGGTGTAATGTCTTCTGTTGACTGCAGATTCAGGGTTAAACTAGAGTTTACACCACAGTTGGCACTTGAATAGTTGAGAAGTTGTGTCGTTCCGAAACTAATACCGTTGCAGTCTCGATAAACTTTTAGAGTAACCAAGTATTGATTCGGGCCTGTGCTTGTGTAGGTAATTTCTCCACCAGAATAGTGTGATGCCTGAACGCTAAGGCTCGTTGCCAGTAGGAAAAAAGCTAAAATCGAAAATGGAACAATAGTCTGAGTTCTCAGAAGGTGAATTCCCTTGCTTATAAAGTTTTTGGTTGTAGTCATTCGTTCTAGCATTGATGAGTATAAATACCTATGTCGCTTTAAAAAGTAAATGTAGTGAATTGGTATTAGTTTTGGTTTTCATTTCGTACCCATAAAATTAAATGTAACTATTTAATTTTCAATTTTTATATTGGAATAAATCGAATTGTATTTAGACAACAAAATGTTGTGTCCCAATTGGAGTGTAAAAATGTATTTTTTTAAAATCGTAATGATTTTCTAAACTTAAGTAATCTACCGAAGCCGTGAACCTGTATGGTTTTTAGCGGTTTTTAGTAATCGTTTTTTATTCTTGATTTTACAAATATCACAATTGGAATACTTACAACGAACCATATTGAAGATATAATTCCGGTCATTTGAAAGGCACTAATAAGGGTCTCATCAGAAATCTGATAATATCCGTTACTTGATATTAGCAGGAGAAAGTGCCCTATTATTCCAACTATGATAACTCCAATAAATGGGATAATTTTTTGCTTCAATTTCAAAAGTGCTCTTCCCTTATATGTGTGAAACATAAGAAAAATCAACAATGGCGGAACAATAAAATAAACATCAGTGAATTTCATCAAATAATAGTTATCCCTAAACATGTGGAATATTAAGAACACCACGGTTGTTAAAATCAGTTGTACACCGTAATATTTAAAAAAATGCTTCCAATTAATTGAATCATTTTCAATAGAATTAACTTCATGTTCATCGAGCGTTCTTTCTGAATTCATTTTTAATGATAACTAACGTTTTGGCTAAACTGCGTTTTAATGCAGTTTAGGTTTTGTTATGTGCACGTTTCCTATTATTGAAAACCCATGTAATTAAAATTAACCACTTACTGATGCATGAATTCTCATCATTGAATAATCAGCTTCTCACGAATTTGAATTCCAGTTGGATTCGAAAACAAAATGATATAGTTCCCAGGAGCAAACATCGACACATCTATTGTGTTCTGTGTTTCGTGAACCTGCTGCGAAAGTATTTTTTTGCCGGTCACATCATGAACTTCCAGCGTTCCTGAATTTATTACATTATTGGGGATTTCAACAGTTAAAATTGAGTTTACGGGATTTGGGTAAAGCTCTATCCTGCTACTTTCAATATCCGGTGTAGATGTTAGTCCGCAATTGTAAAGTGTTTTTAGTACATCTGAATAACGTGTGGCAACAATCTCAGCGCCAATTGCATTGTAATGAACATCATCTGCCAGGTAACTATCTTGCCAACCTGTGTTCATATCAACAGGAATTACAGTACTTCCGCCTGAAGTTTGATTGGCTGCTACAGTGGGTATTTGACTATTGAAATTATTGATTGCCAATATCAAGTCTGGTGTCATAATACTGGTCATTCCAGGTGCAATTTGCTCCAAAAGAATAACAACATTAGGGTTGTTAGCCTGCAATAAGTCAATAATTGAGTTGATATTTGCGATTGCCAATGGTACGCTGGGGCTGCCATCGTTCAAGGCATCATTACCTCCTATGCCAAGTAATACAATATCGACAGCACCTGTGGTAGCGAGTGCACTGGGTAAATCTGAAAGTACATCTGATGTTGTACTTCCGCCTATTCCTTGATGATCTGGGTCAAAAGTCATACTAAGATAAATAGGGTATGTAAGCGGGTCTGATTCCTCCCCAACAAGATCAAATGTCCAGTTACAATCTACCAGGTCTTTCCAAAATTCATAGCGGTAACTTTCAAAAGTTATGTCGCCTTCAACCCGCGAATCTCCGAGGCACAGAATCTTCGCATTGGCGGGGAATGTTGTTTGAGCATTTCCAAAATGTCCAATAAGGATAACCTGAAGTAGGACAATGATGGTACTAAGTATTCTTGAAGTCATGAGATCGATTTTATTAGTTGGTTTTTTAGAATAAAGCAAGATTAATTAATTTTACCCTAACAGGGTACTCGTGTTTTTATTTATTGCACATAACGTTAAATATAACAAACGTCGCTGACCCGCAGGGCAGCTATGTTTTGTTATATAGTGTTACCAATATTATTTTTCTCCAAATAATTCTTTTACGGCATCACAATTCCCTCCTAATTCTTCCATAAGGAACTCTTTATCACTTCTTCCATTTCGTTTTATTTCATTTTTTTGAAAATATTCTGGTTCAATTTTAGTTTTACATTCTTCTTTTTTTTCTTTCAACTTTTTGTATTCTTCAGAGTTGGTTACTTTCTCATAATCGCCATTTGATGAACTAAGTAACTCTTTAATCTCTAATCTAGTTTCAAAACATTCACAAATAGGTTCCGAATTAGTACATGATAAAAGTGTTAAAGTACAAGCAGTAAGTGTCAATATTATTCTTCTCATTTTCTATTAGTTTAATTTTATTATTGGTAACAATCTAATATATGTAACTGTTACATATATTAGATTGTTGTGATTGTACAATATAGCCTTTATTCTTAACCAGAAACCACACTGAGTAGAACTACTCACGTCCTTTACGATCTAAATTCTCAACTTTGAGAAAAGAACAATTCAAATGAAATGTTCTAAATACTTCTCTTTATTTCCTTAGTCCTTTCTTAACAATTTCCATACAAAAATATCCGAAGGCACATCGTTTGTGATACCGTATAATTTCCTTTCAATATTAAAGAATTCTAAATCGTACCGATAAGGTTCACTGCTTTTTTCCGCTTGTTTCCGAAAACAAATCACGATTCCACAAACCATCGCCAAAGCGGTGATGTCTAAAAATTGGGTCGTATACGCCAAGCGGCCTTTTTTTGGTCCAAAACAAGTGATTGAGTATCTGGGAAGATACACCCACAAAATAGCGATCTCCAACCATCGTTTACGGAGCATTGACAATGACCAAATCACTTTTGGATACAAAGATTATAGAGCTGCGGGAATTAAAGAGACAATGCCTTTAAGTGCCATTGAGTTTATTCGTCGGTTTTCAAGGCATATCTTACCATCTGGTTTTACACGGATGCGTCATTATGGAATTTTAACGGGAAAAAACAAGGCGATAGATCTCAATAAAGCCAAGGAGTATTTTGGTATGGAAAGGTGGTTGAAGCAAGACCACAAGTGGGAGGATAGCGCTCTTGAAAAGCTCAATAGTATCCCCAATCAATGCCCAAAGTGCAAAAAACTCACTTTAACCGTTATCGAAATAATCCATCCCATGCGTGGACCTCCTTGTGCTATAAAACCTAACAATTACTTTTAATCTACTGAAAAACAACACTTTATTATCTGTGAAATATTCGGACGGCCAGCGTACTGCCTTGACTTTAACAAATCCGTCAAATGCCAGTCAGTGGACAGATAAACAAGGAGATAAAGGGCCTTTGTACGCGCCTTTGAAAGACGAAAAACACGTTTTTGTGAATCGAAAACAAATCATTTAGTAGAACACTTTCTATTCAGCACCCATAGGATTAAAATCACTCGCTCCCTCAGGAACGTTCAACAGTAAGCACAATGCAATCAAGAAGGCTTGACTGCATTGATGCTTATATGTTATACACATCACAACAAATTTTAAGCACAACACAATCAAGTTGGGAGAATAAAAGAGGAATGAATATCTTAGCAGAACAGATGCTTAAATGTCCATTTTAAATGAATAGAATGTAGGATTTGGATACACAATTAGCGCCGATCCGAAATCAATTTCTTCAATACCAGCAGACATCTGTGTACAATTTCCATTGTCAAATTCAATGGCGTAATTCCCAGCTAATGCAGGGGTGTAAACTTGGTTCGTTCCTGCAGCAATTACTTGGTTGCCATTTTCACAATCAACCCATTCGATAATATAAAATCCTTGCTTCGCAATATTACTTAAGTTTAAAAAATCATATACAGCTGGCTCGCTTTCTTTATCTTTCGAGAACTAAGTCATAAAGCCTTACTACGAATAATTTAAAACCTTTAGTAAAAATTGAAAATGAAGAACTATCTCCAATCATTCAATATTCTCACAGATAAAGAAATTGATTCTTTCGAAGATTTGATAATCTCTAAAACCTTAAAGAAGGGAGAGTTTTTTATAACAGAAGGTAAAACTTGTAAACAGGTTGCTTTCATTAATTCGGGTTTGTTCAGATCATTCTATTATTCCTCTGAAGATGAAGACGTCACCTATTGCTTCACTTTTGAAAACACATTTCTCACAGCGTACTCCTCTTTCATTACACAAGCACCAACGGATGAAAACATTCAAGCTTTAACCGATGTTGAACTCTTGATCATTTCAAAAGAAAAAATAGACCAACTTGAATCTTCTAGCACAAATTGGCTCAAGCTTTTCAAATTAATAGCTGAAAATGAATACCTCAAAATGGAAAAAAGAGTATTCATGCTGCAAAGAGAATCTGCCGAAACGAGATACAATGATTTATTGAAAAATCATCCAGAGTATTTGCACACCATCCCTCTCAATTATTTAGCTTCTTATTTGGGTATTACGCCTAGGCATTTAAGTAGAATAAGAAAGGCCATCACTTTATAGACAAATGTCCTTTTTAGGTTAGTCAAGTCTCCATTTCTTTGTTTTAAATTAAATTTCAAAGAATGAAAAACATACTAATTATTAATGGTCACCCTGATAAAGAGAGTTTTAATCATGCATTATCCAAAGCTTACTTGGATGGGACGGTAAACGCCAACGCCGAAGTAATAACACTAAATATTGCCGATTTAGAGTTTAACCCAAACCTTCAATATGGATACCGGCAAAGAACAGATTTAGAACCCGACCTGCTTAAAGCTATTGAAATGATAAAAAAAGCAAATCATATCGTTTGGATTTTCCCGATGTGGTGGCATGGTTTACCAGCACTTTTAAAGGGGTTTATAGACCGTACTTTTTTACCGGGAATTGCCTTTGAACCTGTCCCTAGAAAACCATTTCCTATTAAATTAATGAAAGGGAAATCTGCTCGAATTATTATCACATCAGATACACCGAGATGGTACAACCGACTTGTAATGAGAAGTCCTGCTGTCAACCAATTCAAAAAAGGAACACTCGCTTTTTGTGGCTTTAGTCCAGTAAAAGTCACTTACATTGCCCCAATAAAAGATTCAAGTTTAGAATTTAGAAAAAAGTGGTTGAAAAAAGTATCATTATTAGGTCAAGGTTTAAAATAGAAAGATTACTAATTAGACATTAAAAGTGCTGAACTAAAAGGCATAAACCACACCGCACATATTCATCGATAGATTCTGTTTATCAAGTGGTTGATCAGCTTTTATGTCAATTTACTAATTTCACATCATCGACCAAATTGGCTTAATATATCGATGCTAATTAAACAAACTACTTATGAAAAAAATCAAACTATTGATTGCCTTTACCGCTGTTGCTGTTGCTATTTTTCAAATAACACAAATGCTCAATCTTGGAATCATATAACGCATACAATTGGATCGATGAATATTGGCGGAACAAACGTTACTGTGACTCAATCTGGATGCCTCGATGTATTCATCACCTATTGCCCCAATATAACAACGCCCTTTATTATAGGATACAACGCCGACAATTCATCTTTTTGCAGCGGGCCCTAGGCCTTTCAATTTTCAACACCGCTCGATTCATTGAAGTTAAATTTTAGTGGTATCACAAATGTCCAAAACCATCAGGAAATTATTACACTTGATATAAATAGAAGTCATTATCCAATTCCCTCCGCTGGAGGCGCGAAGAACTTTGATTCAATGTTGGTATTGGGCGCAAACGGGAATATTGCGGGCTGCAAAGAGTGTATTGAAGCCGGTTGGCTTGGACCAAAATATACGGATCGATTAGTGAACTTATCGTAACTGACAGTGTAATTATAGGATTGCCTGGCGGTTCACTCTTTTCGCTTTTCATCAGTGATGTTGCTATAAATGATTTATTGAAACCTCAGTTTCAAAATTACAAGTATATCCAAACCCGTTTGTAGATGCGTTAAAAGTCGATACGCAATCCGAAGGTGTGATTTTGATGCGTTATATTACTGGAAACGAGATTTTTACGGAATTAGTTACAACGGGAAACAATACTCTTAAAACTCAAAACATTGCTTCTGGATCTTATATACTGAAGTTTTGTCCGATAGTGGATCAATCAAATTTCAAAAAATAATTAGGCAATAAAAACTTAACTTTGAAATAATTAAATTGTTTCCGTGAGTTCAGAAATCAGTAAATCTATTGCAGTACTTCCCTTTGTGAACATGAGCTCTAATGCTGATGCGGAATACTTTTCGGATGGAATTACGGAAGAAATCATTAATGCACTCGCTAAAATTCAAGAACTAAAGGTTACCTCAAGAACTTCTTCATTTTCATTCAAAGGAACCAGCAGTACTCTTTCTGAAATCGGAAAAAAATTAAACGTTTCCATTATTCTAGAAGGAAGTGTTCGACTTTCTGGAACTTCGGCAAGAATTACAGCACAATTAATTGAAGTTGAAAATGACTTTCATTTTTGGTCGGAAACCTTTGACCGCGACCTCAAGAATGTATTTGTTGTTCAAGACGAAGTCAGTTTAATTATTGCCGACAAATTACGAGAACATCTTGGTCATTTTGAATTGGAAGAGCGTTTGGTGGATTCTTATAACGTTCCTTTTGAAACCTATAAAAAATACCTCAAGGGGCGATTTTATTTGATGAAATTGGATTACACCAATTCCTTGAAAGCGATTTCAATATTTGAGGAAGTAATCCAAGAATCTCCAGAGTTTCCTCTCCCCTATTTGGATATAAATCAAGCCTACACGTACATGGGCACGATGGGTATTATTACAGCATTCGAAGGTTTTTCTAAGTCACAACCGTTCCTGCAGAAGGCAATTGAATTAAAAGAAGACCTTCCGGAAACTCAATTAAATTTAGCTTGGATCAATTGCTGGCAAAAATGGGATTTGAAGCAAGCTTATGTGCATCTAAACAATGCCCTTAGCCTTCGCCCTACTGATTCCATGTATATCACAATGGCGAACTTCTGCACGCTCGAAGGAAAGCTTGAAGTTGCGATGAAATACATCAATAAGTCGCTGGAATTGGCTCCATTCTCTTCCGTTAACATAAACTATAAAGGGTTTCTGTATTACATGATGGAGCAATACGAGATTGCACTTCCTTACTTTAAACGAAGTTTAGATCTTCAACCTGAATTACCGTTTCCTGTCGTTTATATTGGTGCTTCTCATCTGTTATCGGGACGCCATGAAGAAGGCTTGGCTTATTTCAACAATCTTCCTAAAGATGATACTGGTTATCTTGCAAAACTTGGTGGAACAGCGATTGCCCATGCGATCATGGAGAACACCGTTAAAGCTGAAGAAGGAATTTCCAAGCTTGAGTCATTCCTCGAAACGCCATCCGCTGGAAGTGCGTTGAATTTTCTAATTCTCTGCCATGCACAATTGAATAACCTTGAAACCGCGTTGGAATACCTTCAAAATGCAATAGAGAATCGCTTTCCACTTGTACTATTGCTTCCAACAGAGCCCTTGGCAAAACCATTGCATGATCTTCCTTCTTTCAAGAAACTCATTGCTGGAATTCTTGGTGATACTGATTCAGCTGAGCCAACGCGTAAATACAAGAAATCACTTTTCACAGATCAAGAACTAATTACGTACAAAAACCGATTGAATTGTTTAATGGATGACGACAAATTGTATCTCAATTCTGAACTCTCGTTGCGTTCCCTAGCAGAATACATGAACTTGCCACCAAATCACATGTCACAACTCTTGAATGAAGGGTTTAGTCAAAATTTCGCGGACTACATTAACAGTTATCGCTTGGAGGATTTTAAATCGAAACTGGGTACTGATTCGGCGCATCAATTAACGCTGTTGGCTTTGGCTTATGATAGTGGATTTAATTCTAAGACAGTGTTTAATACTTTCTTTAAGAAGAAGTTAGGACTTACTCCTAAGGCGTATTGGAATGAGATTAAGAAGTAGTACCATTCTCTTTCTCACCCTTACTTCAGATTTTTAAGCACAAATACACAAAGCTTTGCAGACCATTAGGTCTGCTAGTGCCTACAACCGAACATGTCAAATAACAAGTATTGGGCAGTGCCTTTGGGTCTACCTGCATTAACACTTGTCTTCAAAAGCAGTGCTTTTTCTTCAGCGGTTAAAAAATAAACCAAGCACATCACGAAGTAACACACCTGGTATTTTCTACGCTTGTCTCGAAACTCCATTTTATTTTTTAAAAATTTCATTCTCACGGAAGCGTAAACAGTAAAAGTTCTGATTCTCAACTTTGTTCCGATTTATAATCTGGAACGATTCAAGGATTTAATCCCCCCACCTTTGTTTCATAATTAAAACACAAAATTATGAAAGCAGTTATTACAGAAAGATATGGAAGTCCTGAAGTACTTCAAATCAAAAACATAGAGAAACCAACTCCAAAATCAAACGAGGTACTTATTAAAATTAATGCTACGTCGGTTACGGCAGCGAGTACATTCATGCGTGAGGGCAAACCTTACTTTGGGCGCTTGTTTATTGGACTGACAAAACCGAAAATAAAAACACCTGGGACGGATCTTTCAGGGACGGTTGAAGCAGTTGGTTCAGAAGTAATCAATTTCAAACCGGGGGATCAGGTTATGGCGGAAACAGGATTAAACTGCGGAGCGTATGCTGCGTATATCTGTTTATCATTCGATGAATTAATTGTACATCAACCAAAGAACGTAAGCTCAGAAGAAGCCACTGGAATTTTGGATGGAGCTTGCACGGCACTTGCATTCTTTACCGATCAAGTAGAGATTAAAAAGGGGCAAAAGGTATTAATCAATGGCGCTTCTGGCAGTATTGGAACGGCAGCGGTTCAGCTTGCGAAACAATTTGGAGCTGAAGTAACAGGAGTTTGCAGTACAAAAAACAAGGCCTTGGTTCGAGATCTGGGAGCGGATAATGTGCTGGATTATACAAATAATGAACTGGAAGATAGCTCCGAAACATTTGATGTGATTTTTGATACCGTTGGTAAATTGTCGTATTCAAGAACAAAAAAGAACTTAAGTCAGAAAGGTGTTTTTCTAACGCCAGTATTGAGCTTTTCGGCATTATTAACCATGCTTTTTGTCTCTCCATTCACGAAAAAGAAGTTCAAATTTTCGGCTACTGGAATACGTGAAAAAGAACAACGAATGAAAGACCTAATTCAAGTTAGAGATATGCTGGCATCCAAAAAATTAACAACAGTAATTGATCGGGTCTACCCATTAGATCAAATTCAAGAAGCGCACAGTTACGTGGATTCAGGACGAAAACGAGGGAATGTGATTCTTTCGGTAAACCCATAATAGCAATCGAATCCATACTTTCCTATCATGTCTATTGAAACAAAAGCACCTCAGAATTCAATTTGGATTTATGTCACCGACATCGAAACTTCAGTACAAATGAAGGTTGCAGCAAAAACACTCAACGCGGAGAGCTCTATCCTCAAATGGTCTGTTGACACGGAAGACAGAGACAACGTTTTAAGAGTCGTATCCAACCATTTAGAAGAACATCAAATTCAACGGAGGCTAGAAAGAGAAGGTCTAAATTGCACACCAATGAATGATTAATGGCGGTTTAGCCCTAAAGCAAATTCAGTTGCTTTCTAAACGTTGAATCTGCACGTTTGTTTTTATTCCAATAATCGATATTAATCGACTCCATCTTTTCGCCTTTCGTTGTTAGCTTCGTTCTGGACGAACCGTAACCGCTGAAATAGGTTTCGGTCCACTTTGAAATTTCAAAATTACCTCCAGCCAAATACGTAATTGACAATTCACGATCAATTTCAGGGTAGTTTAAAACGTAAGTATTGTAGTTGTCACCAGAAAGAATACTGGCTTCGCATGAATACGGTTTAAATTCAACATGAAGAAAACGGCAAAACTCCATCGAGGGATACATTTTGAATTTTCCTTCGGGAAGATTCGAATTGCGGAGTCGGATCATAGACCACACATCGTCTTCTAGCAAAGCCATTTCAGTTTTTCTTTCATCATATCCCTCGCCTTCAAAATACGAGTTAAGCTCCACGTTAAATTGTTTTCCACTTCTGCCCAACTCCATGAAAGTGTGTCCGCACCATTCCTGAGAAGTATTGGTCACTTTCAATGAGTGGTCGCCTTTCTTAAATGGAAAAAACGTGCTTGACATTACCGAGTAAGGATAAATCCCCGTATTAAATTTGCGTGTGCGGTTCAATTTCAATACTGAAATATTGTCGTTGTATTTCCTATCTGCCTTCGCATTATGTGATGGAGAAAAGGTCTCTGTCACAAAAACGAATGTAGCTGTTCCCTCATGCAACTCGCCGTACCGCGCTTGTGTTAAACGGTAACTTGTAATCTCCGCCTTACCGCCGTACCAATAGCTGGCATCTTCTTTTGACGAACTTCCAAGTGTATTTTCTTGAACTGGGGCTTCATCCACCCCTCCTATTTGAACCGTATTGGATGATTCATTGCAAGCCGCTAAGCAAGCCGAAAGACCAATTAGTATAAGTGAATGCTTCATTTCTTTTAATTTAATGTCCTAATTCGGATGTATAAGGCCTATTTAATTGAGCGCCAACAACAAAAAACAAGGATTTGAAAAATGACCGACTTCCAAATAACGATGAGGTCGGCAGTTGTTTTTAAAATTACGGATTCATTACTATTTTTCCAACTTGACTTGAAATTTATCAATTTAAAACCAGCTCTTTCGAAGGCAAAAGAAAAAATCAAATCGGATTAGGAAAATGTGTCCAATTAAGATTCAGTAGACCAAGTACAAAGAGATATCTTTATAGAAATATTCGATTCAATTAAAAATGAATAAGGCGTTAAAATTATTCTCAATTTTCATTTTAATAACGAGCGGACTTATTGGCTTGGCGTATTTTGGCTTTACTCAAATAGACTTTATTGGACATAAGAGTCATGAAACGATGAAAGCGAATCGAGAAAGGCGGGATAAAATGCTACTAGAAGCGAAGTACAGAAATGGTACTGACTATTTTGAAATTAGTCTCTTGGACAGTGTAAATATTGAAATCAATGCAGGAAACTCCTCAGTAGGAACGATTATTACAAAAAAATACAAGATATCGGAGGACACGATACTAATAATTGGAGGGATAAAATCAGTGGATAAATACATGAACTCAGACAAACTGGTGATCCAAAAACACCGAATTCTTTACTTAAAAGATGAGAATGGTGATTTTGACACGAATCGATCTATGAAATTGATATTTAACAAGTTAAAAAAGTAGGCAACTACACTCTTATTTTGTGCTTAAAGTTTCAATCAACTCTGAATACCTTTTTCGTTGTGCCATCACTGTAAACATGCATCAATAACGTATTCGGTTTGTCTTCTGTTTCTCGCCCCATCAGATCGACAACATCTATTAGCTCAATCTCTTTAGTTAATAAATCTTCAAGTCCCCATGTACAAACATATTGACACTGACTCGTATCAATGCAGCCAAGGTAGTTAACAACAAGGGCGACATTAACAGCACTCGCGCCTAAATACTCACTGGTCGTATCACCGGGAATTGGTGCAAAAAGATTATCGCAATTTATCCACTGGTAAGAATCGGCTACAAAAGGGGCCAAAGATCACATATAACAATCAAGTCCACCTATATCGTTGTTTTGGGAGATATAATCGCAAGTATCTGTTGTTTGAGAAACAGCTGTACAATTCACAGCAAATAAGAGTGCTATTAAATGGAACATTTTCATAAGCCACAATTTAGGATATAATACGCACTCCCCCTAATAATTCGACTAAAATCTATCGAACGGTCTAAAAAAGAGAGGTGTAACATTTGTTACAATTTTTACAAAATTGAAGCGCTAATTTTAAGTTATGGTTAAAAAAGGGAGTAAGAATATTCCGCTTTCTACAATTTCCAACTCAATCAAAAAATAATCGGGAAAAGAAGTTATTTTGGTTTGTAAATCAGGTGGAAGAGCTGCAAGTGCTGCGTCAATATTAACAAGAAGTGAAATTACTGCACACAACGCGGGGGCATGGCAAAATTTGAATACGATTTAGAACAAAGTCTACTATTATACCCATTTACGCATCGACTAAATCCTTGTTCTTAGAATTGGCTGAGCCAGTTAATAAATAGCACCCAGCATAAATAATGCTGGGTTTTAATTTCTCCTATAATTTAAATTAAATAAAGGCAATCATGTTAATTCAGTTCTACCCTATGCGGACAGGTCTCGGTATAAAGAACTATAAACGTGGGCCCTCCAACTTTTAACAAAAGAAAATAATACTTATTGTACTTATTGTACTTTGTACAATTAATCGTACATTTACTCAGAATTAATACAAAATTAATTATAAACTATTATGAAAACACTAAGTATTATAGCACTTCTTCTCACCGCGTTTATTGGGTTCTCCCAAACGTTACCAGAAGATTTCGAAGCATCCATTGTAACTTCAGACTTCATTGATTTTGATGGTGGTGTTGCGACAGTTTTGCCAAATCCTCAATCTTCGGGGATAAACGTCAGCGCCACAGTTGGTCAAATTATTCGCAATGGAGGTCAACCTTGGGCTGGAAGTAAATACATCCTCGCAAGCAATCTTGATTTCTCTACAATGACGATCATTACAATGAAAGTCTATACAACTGCTCCAATTGGAACTGTTGTTAAATTCAAACTTGAAGGAGTTGGTTCGGACGAAGTGGATGCCGTAACAACGGTGACAGGAGCATGGGAAGAAATCACTTGGGATTTTTCTGGGACTGCAAACACATACAACACTATCGCACTAATGTTCGATTTTGGAAATGTGGGTAACGGTTCAGCGACTTCTACATTCTTATTTGATGATATTGAACAATCTGCTCCAATATTGTCGCAAATTGATCTTCCTGTTACATTTGAAAGTTCTTTGGTTGATTATACAATGACTGATTTTGGTGGAAACACTGCGACAGTTATTACAGATCCAGTTAACCCACCAAACTTGGTTTCTGAGGTTGTTAAAGATGCAACGGCGCAATTATGGGCTGGAACAACTGTAAGCACTCCTATTGGCTTTGTTAACGCAATTCCTTTCACAGCATCGGCTACAACAATGTCAGTTCTTGTTTGGTCTCCAGACGCAGGAATTCCTATTCGTTTGAAAGTAGAAGATCACACCAATGCTACGATTTCAGTTGAAACAGAAACAATGACAACA
>JBLHVW010000012.1:0-48496 GCA_047628775.1 Salibacteraceae bacterium
TCCTCATCATAACAATGCGCTATTAAGCCACTTGGATGTCTTTTAATGAATTCCTTAAAAGTCGTGAGTTCGTTTATTTTAGGCAAGAACAATCGATGCGATTGCTTCATCGCAGAAACACATTTTTTAACAAGTCGATCGATTTTTATTTTACTTCGTTCCGAATTTGTGCATTCAATCAACGTGATTTCAGTTATACCGATCTCCGTCGCTTTTTCGAGAAACCATTCCAACCGATCCATTTGTTTTGTTGGTCCAATTGCGATGTGAATGTCATAATCCGGGCGATATTCAATCTTTTCATCAATGATCTTTAACTTGCAACGCTTTGGATTGTCTTCTGAAATTTGGCATTCGAAAAGACTGCCGTTTCCGTTGAGAAGTCCAACCGTATCGCCAATATTCATTCTTAAAACGCGAATAATATGTTTCGATTCTTCTTCACTCAATTGATGTGAAGTGTCCTTAGAACTGATATTTGAGTCGTAAAATAAGCGCATTAGTGCATCAATCGGTAAGCCATTTCCTTCATCAACTGTCCATGTGTGAACGACGCGTTGCCAATTCCTTTCGATTTCAAATCGAATTCGTGAAGTATCGCAATGTTTGCCGCAATTTTCTTCGGATTGTAAATCTTAGCCGAGTTCATTAACTGACTTGCGACAAAAGGATGCACTCTTAATTCACCAGAAATATTTTCCTTTGATTTATTGGGTAAAAAGTGAATTTTCATCAACTTTGAGTAATGACCGAATAGGTTCGAAACAACCATGATTATACTTCCTGCCTTGGGATTGTGAACGAAATAATCGACAATCTTATTTGCTTTGGAAACATCTCTCAGTCCAATCGCATTTACCAATTCAAAAACGTTATAGTCTTTAGAGATTCCTATGTTTTCTTCAACATGAATTTCATTGATAACAGTTCCTTTCTCAACAAGGATTTCAAGCTTGTCAAGTTCATTGGTGATCTTACTTAAATCGTTTCCAAGGAATTCAGCCAAGAGCATACTCGCTTTCGGTGTAATTCCATAACCACTTGACTTCACATGCGATTCAATCCAGCTTGCGAGTCGGTATTCTTTTATTTTTTCTGATTTAAAAACGATTCCATTTTTTGCCGCTGCTTTCATGGCTTTCTTTCTGGAATCGTAATTCTTGTATTTGTGGTTGATTACAAAAATTGTTTTGTCAGAAGGCGCTTCGAAGTAGGGTTTCAAATCTTCCAATCCTTTAAAATCTTGCGCTTCCCTTAGAATCACCAGCCTTCGTTCAGCCATCATTGGATACCCTTTTGCTTCAGCAATTAAACTTCCCGCATCGGAATCCTTTCCGTATAATATGCTCTGATTGAAATCGCGTTCATGATCTTCTAACGCATTGGCAATGATCGCATCCGTGATTTTATCAATATAGTACGCCTCCTCACCGTGCAAGAAATAGATTTTTTCAAAGTTTTTCGCTTCGATTTGTTTTATGAGGGCGTTGTGATCCATTAGCTATGCTTTGACCAAATTTGAACCAATTCAACCAATGTCGCAACACTTTTTTCCATATCTTGAATACTAACGAATTCATGACGCGAGTGAATGGCCATTTCTCCTGTAAATATATTTGGACAAGGCAATCCCATAAAAGACAATCTAGAACCGTCAGTTCCTCCTCTAATAATTGCTGGAAGCGGTTTTATGCCAGCGTTTTCCATTGCCGAAATGGCATAATCGGTTACAAAAGGAACATCTTTAATTATTTCCTTCATGTTTCTATATTGTTCTTTAACCTCGAATTTGTACTGTAATTCTGGATAGTTTGAAAGCGTTTCCTTCAATAAACCTTCTAGACGGATTTCGTATTCAGCAAGTTTAGCTGTAATGTGATCACGAATAATAAATGAGACACTGGCTTGTTCCATTCCTCCAGAAATTGTGTGCGGATGAACAAAACCTTCACGGTCTTGAGTCGTTTCAGGCGACCAGCTATCTTTTGGCAATGAAGCCACAAACTCAGATACAACTTTCAAAGCATTGACCATTTTGCCTTTTGAATATCCAGGATGGGCTGCAATTCCCTGTACCGTAACAACTGCACCATCGGCAGAGAAGCTTTCGTCTTCTATTGACCCAAGGGTTGCGCTATCTAAAGTATATCCATAATCTGCATTCAATTTATCCATGTCCAAGTGGTCAACACCTCGACCTACTTCTTCATCGGGTGTAAATAGAATTCGAATTGAAGGATGTTTTATTTCTGGATTTGAAAGCATGTGTTTTGCAAAATCCATGATTATCGCAACTCCCGCTTTATCATCTGCACCAAGTAATGTCAATCCACTTGCTGTGATTATGTCATCACCAATTTTTTCTGTCAAATAAGGATGTTGTTCAACCGTAATGACTTGATTGGTGTCGTCTGGTAAAGTTATCGGAGCACCATCGTAATCTCTGTGAACGATTGGTTTCACATTTTTTCCTGTTACATCTGGTGCCGTATCCATGTGAGAACAAAAGCAAATTGTAGGGAGAGAATCATTGTCCGTATTATTCGGAATCGTTCCGAAAACGTAACCCCATTCATCCATTTCAGCGTCCGAAACGCCCATAACCAATAGCTCTTGAAGTAATACTTTTCCAAGATTCTTTTGAATCATAGAGGAAGGGAATGTGCTTGAATTGGGATCTGCCGTTGTGTCTATTTTGGCGTATTTTATAAAACGAGATTCAACCGTTGAGTTGTAATTTTGCATGAAATAAATTTGAACTCAAATGTAACAATTAAAAGCAAAAAAAAGAGCCTCTATCAATGATAGAAGCTCTCTAAACTATTGTTTTTTGTGACTTAGAAAATTTCAGCAGCAGTAAAGTGGAAATCACTTTCGATTTGTGCATTCTCATCAGAGTCAGATCCGTGAACTGCGTTTCTACCTTTAGATTCAGCATATTTTGCACGAATTGTTCCTTCAGCTGCCTCAGCAGGATCAGTAGCACCAATCATATCTCTAAAATCTGCAACCGCGTTGTCTTTTTCCAAGATCGCTGCAACGATTGGTCCAGAAGTCATATATTCAACTAGCTCTCCGTAGAAAGGACGCTCTGCGTGAACCGCATAAAATTCTTTCGCTTGCGCATCAGATAATTGAGTGTACTTCATTGCTTTGATTGAAAATCCAGCTTCAGTGATCATTTGAAGGATGTTTCCGATGTTCCCGTTCTCAATTGAATCAGGCTTCAACATTGTAAAAGTTTTATTCGTTGCCATTTTAATATTTATTTCAAATTTTGCGCAAAGATACACAATTCTTAAAAGTAGAGTGTAATATGTTTGAGAAGAATTTGTTAGATTTGTCTAACATTTTAAAAAGGTAATTCAAAAAGTATGGAACCGGTAATTGGTTATTCTAGTTGGTATAGCAGTATGGTTGACTATTTGGCCTCCATTGACCCAGTGCTTGCAGCACTTTATGCGACCTTATTTACATGGTTTTTAACGGCTGCTGGAGCTGGGCTTGTTTTCTTTTTTAAAACGCTTCATCGGGGAGTGTTAGATGCTATGCTTGGTTTTACTGGTGGAGTAATGGTTGCGGCCAGTTTCTGGTCTCTTTTGGCACCGTCCATTGAAATGTCTGAAAGTATGTACCCTTCAATGAAGTGGATGCCCGCCGCAGTTGGTTTCTTAGTAGGAGCACTGTTCCTTTTTGGATTGGATAAGATATTGCCTCATTTGCATATTAATTTTCGAGAAGAAGAGAAAGAAGGCGTCAAAACGGAATGGCATAAAACAACACTTTTAGTCTTGGCAATTACACTTCACAATATTCCTGAAGGATTGGCTGTTGGGGTTGTGTTTGGTGCCGCTGGAATGGGTATCGATGGGGTTACAACGGCAGCAGCAGTTAGTTTGGCTATCGGAATTGGAATTCAAAACTTTCCTGAAGGTTTCGCCGTTG
Source organism: Salibacteraceae bacterium (assembly GCA_047628775.1). Lineage (GTDB taxonomy): Bacteria > Bacteroidota > Bacteroidia > Flavobacteriales_D > Crocinitomicaceae > UBA4466. Next base: position 3,946 of record JBLHVW010000012.1, read on the forward strand.
CAATGCCATTAAGAAGACAAGGGGTAAGCAGAAGAAAAAGTTTTTGGTACGGTCAAATGTCGGCTATTGTAGAACCCATTTTTGGTGTGATTGGAGCTGTGGCCGTTATATATATGGAGCCCATTTTACCTTATGCTTTGGCCTTTGCTGCAGGAGCAATGATCTATGTTGTTGTTGAGGAGGTAATTCCTGAAACCCAAAGGGATAAGTTTACCGACGTTGCCGTACTTGGTTTTATAGGTGGTTTTCTCATTATGATGATCCTCGATGTTTCGTTGGGTTAAGAAAAATTAACAAATTTTCCTTAATTTAAATAGTGTTTATCTAACTTTTACAATTAGATTTGTTCCAGAGAAAAAGGTAAAAGAAATTTTACTTTTTTTAGTTTTATAGTTTTAGCATGGTTTAGCTGAAAGAGGAATAAGTTTCACGAAAACTTGTTCCTCTTTCTGGTTTTAGGAGTTTTCCGTACATTTAAACGAATTAAATAACAACCAACTATGAGATCTACCTTACTTTCCTTTGCTTTTATTGCCTTGACGTATTTTTTAAATGCTCAAACTCAAGGGGTTTCATATCCTTCAGTGGGTAGAGGAGTCGCGACAACATTCGTTAATGATTACCACAGTCTAGGAATCAATAATTCAGCTTTGGGTTGGGGAAATGACTATGGAAAGAAGATTACGACAGGAATGTCTGAATTTAGTTTGGGATTTTATTCAGATTCTTTATCGTCTGATCGTTTAAAGAAATTGTACAAAGCAATTCGAACGGATATGAAAGACGAAGAGCCTACAGAAGGTCAATGGGCGGAACAAAAAGAGTTTGCGCAGGACTATGCTGAAAGCGGAATGGCAATTGATTTAAGCTATAACTGGTTCGGTTTTTCTTTTCAAACCAAGAAATTCGGTGGGATTGCCGTAAGCGTTTCAGAACATTACAATTGGTATTCAAAATTAAATGCCCAAACCAGCGACCTCATTTTTCAAGGAAAGCTTTCGTCGTATTTTGATCAATTGACTGTTGTTTATGGAACGGATACGACAATGATTCCAAACACTGGAAATGTTCCACAGGATTCTTTAGACAATGTTATTTCAGGAACAGCCTCGGTTCCGTTGAAATTAAGTGAGCTAACAAATGGTTCTAGAGTTCAATTCACTTGGAATCGTCATTTCAACTTTGGATACGGTAAAAAACTTTTTGGTAACGACTCAACATTTGCTGTTTACGGTGGAATAGGTGGACGTTTTATCCAATCAATGGCTATGTATGATATGATATCTGATGATGATGGAATAAGAATGTCTTCTGCAATGTCACCAAGCTATAATCTTGATTACGGTTCAATTTCAAGTATAAACCCATCGAATTTTACAGAAGCTGGCTTTATACCAAAACCAGTTGGAATGGGGTATGGAGTTGATGTATCTGCGAGTGTGAAAATGTTCGGTAAGTTGAAAATTGCTGCTGCAATAAATAATGTTGGTTCCGTAAAGTATACACGAAATGTATATACATTGACGGATACATTGGTGGCAGACATGTCGCTTGCCGGAATTAGTGATTACAACATTACAGATGCCATAGAGCCTTTACTTCAAGATGGTGGACTGTTCACGATATCTGGAGAAGAAGAACACGTTGTAAGGAATGCGGCGACTTTCAGACTCGGGGCAAGTATTGATCTTGGAAAGATTTTAAGCTTGGGATTTGATTTCGTAGCGCCGTTCAACAAAGATACTCCAGGAAGTCTGGCAAATGGTGTCATCGCATTTGGTGGTGACTTTAAACCCGTTAAATGGCTTGCGATTAGTGCGGGTTATTTAGGAGGTGGAATTTACAAGAACAATGTTCCTGTTGGAATTAACTTCATTCTTGGCGGTGGAACATATGAATTTGGAATTTCATCAAGAGATGCATTGTCGTTCTTCTTGGATTCTTCAAGCAGTATCTCTACAGCATTTGGATTTGCAAGAGTTCGTTTTTAGAATGATTTCAAAACAGCTTTAAATTCGGAAAGGATCATTGCGGTTGCTCCCCAAACTACTTTGTCTTCAATGTCGAAGTAGGGAATGTTCTTTTGGTTGAATCCATTTCGAAATTTTAGGTTGGTATGTTTTAAGCAACTATCATCCAACAATGTTTCTATTTCGAAGCTGAATATTTCATCAACTTCTCTCTTGTCTGGCTTTAATTCTGGTAAAGATTCAACATAGAAAACGTAAGGTTGAACAAGGAATTTACTGACTGGAATGTAAACTTCACTCAGCAGACCGATCGTTTTCATTAGAGTTGGCTCTAGAGCTATTTCCTCCATGCACTCGCGCTTGGCCGTATATTCTAAATCAGGATCGGAGGAGTCCATTTTTCCACCTGGAAAGCTTACTTGACCGCCATGCGTCCCATCGTATTGAGGGCGCTGAATTAAAACACATCGAATTGAATCGGCTGCTTCATATAAAACAAGACCAACGGCTGATTTTCGATAATTCGTTGCACGTTTTAAAGCTTCTTGAGAGAACGGTCGATTGACTGGCATTAAATCCGCATGTGCCATTTCCCCGGGGAGTTCTTTATCCAAAGCAGACTGCAGCCTTATGATGAAATGGTCGGACATTTTTATTCTATACTAGAAAGGATTTCAATAAAATCGTCGTGCAAATATCCCATGTTGTCTTCCTTACCAATAAGTTGAAAGACATAATACTTACTCCCTACTTGTATTGTGGCTAAAAAATAAGTTGTTGGCAGGTCGTTTTCGTATCGAGATCCACTTATAACCTGAAAATAACCGGGGTATTTGACAGATTTTGGAACGGCCTTTTTTATTGATATTGTAAATTCATCAAGGGTATTTAATCGTTGTTCAGAATAAACATCGTGAACTGCATCCAATGCATCAATTTCCGTATCAAAAGAGTATGCATAAGCATCGGCCTCAGATTGGGTGAATGATTCTACAGTAAAATAAAGCGACAATTGAGGTATGACTCGAACAGCTGCGTCGTCTTGGATCACCATGTTATCATAGCTCGATCGCTCAAACAAATTAGAAAGTTTGAAATTGAGTCCCTCGTGATAAAAGCCAACAGGTTGAGGTAAGTCCATGTTATTTTCTTGAATCAACTCTAAAGGTGATTTAGAAGTTGTTTCTGGACAGGCAGTTAGCAGAAAAAGTCCGGCACAAAGTGTTATAATTATTTTGATCTTCACGTTTACGAATATACTATTTATGCCCGCATTTTGATCAGAATTTTTAGAAATTGATGTATCTTTGTTCAACTTTTTAACGAAATAAACATAGCATGCAACTGTGGAATAAATTAAGTAAAGAGGAACTTGAAGCTCAATTGAGAGAGAAAGGGACAAAGTTTGTTACTATTTCTTTTTATCAATATGCCAATATAGAAGACCCTCAATCATTCAGAGATCACCTTTTTCAGATGTGGTCAAATTTAGACGTAGTGGGAAGAACTTACGTCGCACAAGAAGGGATTAATGCCCAGATGTCTGTTCCAGTTGGGAATCTCGATCAATTCAGAAAAGAACTTTACGAAATTGATTTCCTTGATCAAATTAGACTAAATATCGCGGTCGAAGAGGAGTCGGCTGAATTTCCTTTTATCAAATTGAAAGTTAAAGTCAGAAAAAAGATTTTAGCAGATGGATTGGAAGACGAATCGTTTGACGTCACCAAAAAGGGAAAGCATTTATCGGCTAAAGAGTTTAATGATTTAACAGATCATCCTGACACTATTCTAATTGATTTTAGAAATCACTACGAATCTGAGGTTGGTTATTTCAAAGGCGCGATTACTCCGGATGTTGATACATTTAGAGATTCACTCCCTATTATCGAAGAGGAGTATTTAAAAGGAAACGAAGACAAAAACTTGGTCATGTATTGTACTGGTGGTATTCGTTGTGAAAAGGCTTCGGCTTGGTTCAAGCACCGAGGATTTGAAAATGTACATCAATTAGAAGGCGGAATTATTAATTACGCTAATCAGTGCACGGACGAAGGTGTTGAGAACAGGTTTGTAGGAAAGAATTTTGTTTTCGATGAACGAAAAGGGGAACGAATTACGGAAGATATAATTTCTGTTTGTCATCAATGTGGCGAACCTGCGGATGATCATACGAACTGTGTGAATCAAGCATGTCATCTTTTATTTATTCAATGTGAATCGTGCAGCGAGAAAATGGACAACTGCTGCACTCCCGAATGCCAAGAGGTCATTCATTTACCAGAAGAAGAGCAAAAAATAATTCGACAACAAACCACGGTGAGTAATAAGATCTTTAAAAAAGGACGGTCTGAAAAATTGCCCTTTAAAAGCAGAGGGTAAAAGTGTATATTTGGAAATAACTAAAAAGTAGATTAAACGTGATTCAAGCGATAAGATGGGATGTAACTCCCGAAATAATAGACGGATGGAGCACTCCAAATTTGTATGGATTGCTTTTCGTTTCAGGTTTAATCATTGGTTATTTGGTGGTCAAACGAATGTTCAAGAAGCAGAACGTTTCAGATGCTATTCTTGATAAACTTGTTTTTTATATGGTGCTTGCTACAATCGTTGGAGCACGATTGGGACATGTGTTCTTCTATGGCCCTTACTGGGACGTGGAGGTTTTTGGACAAGTTCGTCGCGGTTATTTTGAACATCCTGGGGACATCATTAAAGTATGGGAAGGCGGACTTGCCAGCCATGGTGGTGTTATTGCAATCATAATCTCTTTATTTATTTTTTCTAAATGGGTGTCAAAAAAACCGATGCTTTGGATTTTAGATCGAATAGCCGCTCCTGGTGCTATAGGTGCGTGTTTCATTCGTCTTGGGAATTTAGTAAACAGTGAAATCGTTGGACACGAAACAAACGTTTCATGGGGGTTTAAATTCCTTCATAACTACTGTCCTGATTCATCATGCCCTTGGGATATGGTTCCAACCCGTCATCCATCTCAATTGTACGAGGCAATAGCCTACTTGTTTATTTTCGGAATTCTTATGTTTATGTATTGGAAGCGAAATGCTTGGATGCGTCAAGGGTTAATGTTTGGAACTTTCTTAATTCTTCTTTTTGGTGCTCGATTCTTAATTGAGTTTACGAAAATCCCACAAGTTGCAGGCCGTTCAGATTGGGCTTTGAACACGGGACAATGGCTAAGTATTCCATTTGTATTAGCGGGTATGTTTTTCCTTTGGCGAGGGCTTAAAAGGAAGCCCGAGCCGTTTGTGCCTGAAACTGTTCAAGATTCGAAAGGAGAAGCTTAAGAAACTACGTAAAAGTTCGTGAAAAGTACTTTTTTTGCCATTGTACGTAGATTCAACTCTCTGTGGATTGGTAATTTGAGTATATTTAATCACCAAATTAAAACGGATTGAATTATGATGGAATGGTTTAATGGTCTCGAGTTGCTCGAACGCATTTATTGGTTGATTGCAATTCCTGCTTCTTTGTTTTTCCTTTTTATTATGGTTACAACCTTCCTAGGAGGAGATGCAGGCAGCGATAGTGATGTCGAAGGAGATGGGAATGAAACAGGAGACATCGGATTTCAATTTTTTACATTTAAAAACTTAGTTGGATTTTTTACTGTTTTTTCATGGATAGGCATTGGGTGTATTCGATCAGGTTATGCTGATTCTACAGTAATTATTGTCTCTTTAATCTGTGGTCTCTTAATGATGTTAGCGATGTCAACTTTATTCTACTTCTTAACCAAATTGGTTGAAGATGGTACAATGAAATTATCAAATGCCTTAGGGAAAACGGGGCAAGTTTATCTTCCAATAAAAGCATCGAAAGGAGGGTTCGGAAAAGTTCAAATTAAAATTCAAGGGGCGTTGCATGAGATTCAGGCAATTACAAATGATGAGGAAGAATTGGTCGTAGGAACAATTGTTCAGGTCAAAGAAGTGATCGATGACAACATACTATTAGTAACAAGTAAATTAGCTTAATTAAATTATGGGAGAAGAACAAGGTATACCGTTTTTTCTAGTCGGCATAGTTGTCGCAGTATTATTTATTTTAATTATTCTTTATGCGGCTATAAAGCGGTACAAAAGATGTCCATCCGATCAGATTTTGGTTGTGTATGGTAAAGTTGGAGCAGGAGCTGATGGATTTAGATCGGCAAAGTGTATTCATGGTGGGGCTGCATTCATTTGGCCCGTTATTCAAGATTACGCGTTCCTTGAATTGAAACCAATTTCAATTGAAGTGAAGTTGACGAACGCACTTTCGAAACAAAACATTCGTGTTGATGTTCCTTCAAGCTTTACGGTTGGTATTTCAACAGAAGCTGGTGTAATGATGAACGCAGCAGAACGTCTTTTGGGATTGTCGAAAGAACAAACGCATGATTTAGCGAAGGATATCATTTTTGGTCAATTGCGCTTAGTAGTGGCAACAATGGACATTGAGGAAATTAACTCGAACAGAGATAAGTTTTTGGCAAATGTTTCTTCTAACGTTGAAGCTGAGTTGAACAAGATTGGTTTGAAGCTGATTAATGTAAACGTTACGGATATCAAGGATGAGTCTGGATACATTGAGGCTCTAGGTAAGAACGCAGCTGCCAAAGCGATTAACGATGCACGTCAAAGTGTAGCGGAGAAGAACAGAGATGGTTCTATTGGTGAGGCGAACGCACACCAAGATCAAAGATCTCAAGTTGCAGCATTGAATGCTCGAGCCAAAATTGGTGAAGCTGATGCGAACAGAGAGGAAAGAATAAAAATGGCTGATGCTGGAGCATTGGCGATTGTCGGTGAAGCTGAAGCGAAAAAATTAGAGAGAATCCGTGTTTCTGAAGCGAATGCAACAGCCGTAGAAGGTGAGAATGAAGCGAAGATTACTGTAGCGAAATCGGATGCGATTCGACGTGAAGCTGAGGCGGAAGCAAAAAGAGCTGCCAGTGCTGCAGAGAAAGTGACGGAAGCGAAAGCATTAGAGGAATCGTATGCTGCGGAGAAAGATGCGGAATTGGTGAGAGCTGCTAGAGATAGAGCTTCACAAGAGGCAAATATCATTGTTCCTGCTGAAATTGATAAGAAGAAAGTAGAAATTGCAGCTGAGGCGGAAGCAGAAAACATCCGTAGAAGAGCGCAAGGTGAGGCCGATGCAATCTTTGCTAAGATGGATGCAGAAGCACGTGGTACTTACGAAATACTGAGTAAGCAAGCCGAAGGGTTTAAGCAATTAGTTGCTGCAGCAGGAGATTCTCAGGATGCTGTTAAAATTATGATTGCCGATAAACTTCCAGAATTGGTTCGTTTACAATCTGATGCGATCAAGAACATTAAAATTGATAAGGTGACCGTTTGGGATTCGGGTAAAGGGTCTTCGGGTAAATCATCTACGGCTGATTTCATTTCAGGACTTTACGGTTCAGTTCCTCCATTGCAGGAAATGTTCAATATGGCCGGAATGGATTTGCCTGAGTTTTTGAAAGGTAAAACACCTGATGGAGCAAATACGGTTATGAAGAATGATGCTGACGATGCTCAGGATGCAGATATTCAAGATGTTGAAGACGAAAATGATTCAGAATAAGATTTTCTGATCTACAGATAGTAAGGCTTCACCGAAAGGTGAGGCCTTTTTTGTTTATTCACATTTAGTCCTATTCGTTGAAGTAACATTGGACGATGGGGTCTGGATTATTTTTTTGTCATGGTAAAATCTACCAAATAGATGCCTCCATTAACTTGCTCAGCAGCAATTATCTTTCCGCTTCCAGTATTATTAGGCGTGAGGTTTCCTTCGAAAATCTCCAACCATCCAGCTTCACTTATCTGTTTCTGCATCCAAAATGAATTTCCCTTTTGCCACCAATAGAACTTTACAGGCTCGTTATCCAGCATGTAAATGCCTGTGTTATCATCTTTGAACTCAAATGAACCAGGTCCATTTGTAGACGCTGAAACAGACCATTTCCCGACTAAATTAATTGTTTGATTCATGATTAGGTTTTTTGATTGTGTTTGAATTAAAGTTAGTTATTCTCGAGTAGGTATGTTTTACAATTATTTTAGTTGTTTTTGAGCTCAGTTCTATGTTATGCGCATCTAAATTTCTACTATTAGTCAACATTAATATTATTCAGCCTTCTGTCCCTTCTGTCTTCAGGAGGGCCATACGCCTGTGAATTAAGTAATGCTGGAAATTCCTCTTTTTGACTTAAGAGATTTCGAGACAATCCAGGTATCCAATAATTGTCCCTCACTTTTTTCAATTTCCTTTCCTTTCTTACAAGACAATATGTCACAGTATAATTGATTCTGAACTGATCATCAACCTTAGTCCTAGCTGTAAAATCAGGACAGGTGAAAGCCAGAGTTAAATTTTTTAAGGTGTCCTTTGGCACTTCTATAAGTGTAGCATAACTTGGATTACGTATGGTAGTATCCTCCCACATAAAAATGACTTTTTTAGAAGAAACTAAACTATCATTTGAATAAAGTTCAATTTCAAACTCATCAGTATGGATGTTAATTAACTTGCCATCAACAAAATACATTATATCAATACTGTTCCTTCTTTGTGCTTGCATACTCAAAAGAGTAAAAAAGAAGAAAAAGAAAAAAATTAAACGCAGCATAGTTCAGTAACGATATTGAATCAGGAAGTTACGATTATTATCTGTTCATGCTCTTTAACCTTGTTTGGGTGTTATTCATTCTGGGCATTTCTCGAGCATAGCAAACCCAAACCTTCTATTGCGTATAACGGTCTGCAAATAGGCACAGGCGGCCTAACAAATATAGCACTTTTGCCGCTTGGGTTTATTTGTTGTTATGCACTTCCTTAAACAGCGCTCTACCTCTAATGTTTCTCCTCACCTAAATTGATCCTTTAGAAAACGGTCGTTTATAGATTTTCCCTTTTCTTCAAGTGAAGCACTTTTTTTGAGGAGTTCACTTGAAGAAATAGGTGTGAAGCTAAAATAAGTTAAAACCAAATCATCATTAAAAAACAGAATTTATTTTATATATCTTCATAGCACGGATAAACAATATATGCCGATTATCCGTTTGTTAGAGCCTACTGAATGAAGTACATAATATATATAATGTTTTTAGTCATATTAGCTGCAACAAGTTGTAGTGATAAAATCATTCTGCACAATTATGGTAAATATGATTCGGGAAGATCTTTTAAAGAAGGAGATAGCATTCTTTATGTTTTGAATTATTCGGAAGACACCTTACCTCTTTGTCTTGATCCTAAAAACGTAATTGATTCATTAAATAACATAGAATTTGAGTACATCGATTCAATTAATATTGACTATTTTAAAACTTCTGTCATAGTAGGTTATAAATTTGACACCATTACCCAAAGGGAACGATATTTAAAGAAGAAGGAAAATAAAGAAGAGTACAAAAGCAAATGGAAAAACTGGAGTGAAATCGAATACTCTGAATCAGATTCTCTTTGGTTGTACATTTACAAAAGACCACAATTTTCTGACCAAAATAAGGTATACTATGACAGCATCAGCATGTTCATCACTTATGCCCATCGTTCAGAGTGTCAAGGGATGTTAAATAAATTCTGGAATGATTTAAAATATAGCTTTGCACCTAATAAAGTTAAATTAAAACTATACAGGTGGTCTCTTGAGAAATATAAACTAAAGATAAGAGAGAGTAGGCGTTAACATAACCTAAATGGCAAAAAAAAAGCGCTGTTTAACCTTGTTACCCGTTCTCGAATTCTGGGCATTCTCGAACAACACCTTTCGAGGGTAACCATAGTTGTGCATAACTTCAATATACAAACACCTACTCCTCAATCAATTCAATCATCTCCGCAACAAAAACGCCTTTCTTAATCACACCCTTTACCTTCGCCTTGCGCGCAACCGTGCACAAACCGTCATCCGCATGCGCGTCTCCATGCTCATCAATTGCTGAACCTTCAACGTAATACTCTTTTCCGTCAATTCGAATCGCCAAAGCGCAATCTTCACCTGTCATTTCGAAATTGCACATTCCGCACGAAACGTCGTATGTTCCATCGATTGAATTGTCTGTGTTTTTCATTGTTGCGCAAGAAGCCATTGCGAAAATGATAGCTGATAGAGAAATGATTTTAAGCATAGTTGGTGTTTTTTGTTCTAAATTACTTTATTGAATTCCAAGTCGTGTACATCGCTTCCTGCTGAGGTCTGTCTTTTTCAATCTCTCGAAGCGGTTCACATTCTTTAAGCGTATCCTGACATTCTTTTGGCAAAGCTTGATACAAAGCCGTTCCTTTTGTTTTCCAAGAAATCATCGTGTCGCTAACGTCCTTAATTTTTTTCGCAGGATTGCCAACAATTAAGCTACGTTTTTCAAAACTTGAATTCGCCGGAACAAAACTTAAAGCCCCAACAATAGATTCGTCTCCGATTGTGACATCATCCATAATCACACTGTTCATGCCAATCAAACAGTTTTTTCCAAGCGTTCCACCATGAATGATCGCTCCATGACCTACATGGGCACCTTCTTTGAGTGTTACCGTCGTTCCGGGGAACATGTGGATTGTGCAGTTTTCTTGAACATTACACCCGTCTTCAATAATGATCTGTCCCCAATCTCCGCGAATCGCAGCTCCAGGACCAATATAAACGTTTTCACCGATGAGTACATTTCCAGTCACGCTCGCTTTCGGATGAATAAAACTACTTTCCTTAACGACAGGAATAAAACCATTGAACGAATAAACAGACATGAGGTAATTTAAATTTGATTTTTAAAAGTAATAAAGATCGTCCGAAATCGTCTAAATTCAAAGAATATTGTTTGCTATGAAATTATTGTTTTTTAAACCGCAGAAAAGAATTTGTTCAATTGTTCAATTGACTGCGCACATAAAGTTTTTAAGCCGTCCATCTATAAATGTGATTTATGCTCGCTAACATATCATAACTTAGGCCAAAGATCCGCTTGGAAGGAGTTTAGGAAAGCAACAAATGCCGACTTCTCTTTTGCTATATAAAAGGATTTGAAAAAAAAATCAACGAATCCTATAATTATCCCGTTATAATGAAGAGAGATAATGGACAAAATACTGTAATTTTGAACAATCAAGATTTAAATGAATTCGGCACTGCTGAAGATTTGATTTTGAGAATGGAAACCATTGTAAAAAGTTCGAATTAAGAAATGAGTTACTGCGAGTATTGCGAAAAACTGGAAGCAAAAGAAATTCATAAAAAGTACCACGATTTGTACTATGGATTTCCTATTGAAGATGATAATGAGTTGTTCGGAAGATTAATCATGGAGATTAATCAAGCAGGTCTTTCTTGGGAGACAATCCTTAACAAAGAGCAGAATTTCAGGAACGCCTATTCGAACTTTACAATTGAAGAAGTTGCTCAGTACGATGAAAGTCAACGTGAACGATTGCTTTCCGATGCTGGTATTATTAGAAATAAATTAAAAGTGAATGCTGCAATTCATAATGCTCAACAAATAGTACAGTTGAAACAAAAATTCGGTAGTTTTAGTAATTGGTTGAACGAAAATCACCCCTTAGCAAAGGAAGAATGGACTAAATTGTTTAGAAAGACGTTTAAGTTTGTAGGCGGTGAAATCGTTAATGAGTTTTTGATGAGTACAGGTTATTTACCGGGTGCTCATGTCAAAAGTTGCTCGATTTTTGCAGAGGTATTGAAGTCAAACCCAAAATGGAAAGAGATATGAAATTATTTACACTTGTATTCGTAGTTTTAATGACAGGCGGTGCTTCCTCTCAAATTGGAGTGAGTGCCGGTGCAACGATGCTGAATGCATTCGGTAATTCTAAGCCTTATGGAGGAATGCATCTTACAGTTGAATATCCGAGCAGTGAATCCGTAACTTTTTATGGTAAACTGTCACATTTGTTTAAACAACGGAATGAAGATTCATCGTTAATTGCAATTACGGCTTACGATTTCACGACATTACCTTACATAAAGAATATTGGAGGATTGTCTTCGTTGAACTATACAATTATTGAAGGTGGAACGAGATATTACCTCGGAAACGGATACGATTTTGGATTAGCAGCTTACGGTGGGCCAAACGCTTTTTTAGCGTTTAATAGAGTGAAAATGGAATACGCTCCGTACGATGAAACATTGTATGAGTTGCCTCAAGATTACGGACGTAAAGCTTCTATAATCAGTTTTGGAGTTGGTTTTAATGGAGGTATTAAATATTCTATTGAAAGAGTCGGTACGGTTTATTTTGATTTGGGACTCTCTTATGTTGTAAGAGCTTTTGAAAACAATCAAATGGCTTATTTTGAAGGATGGAACAGATTGAGTTCATTGTTATTCAACTTTAATGTTGGATTCAGAAGAGATATCCTTTGGTAGACTTCGTTCCTTTTTAAAGGGACTTCCAAATTCCGAAGAGATTTACTTGGAAAGTACAACCTGAAACTTATTTGTCTGATAACAGTCTGTTATCCATTTTACTTGCTTATCGTTGGATGCTTTTTCAAACAGTTGATATGGAGAGTGTTGGGGCGTTTTAGCTATCAAAACAAGTCAATTTGTATATAGTCCTATTGAGTGTCTCGTTGAGTGAAAGGTGCTTGGCGTTGATTAAAGTGTGGTTTTTAGATAACATTTAAATTTTAGTTCGAGGTATTGATAGATTCATCTATGAAAACAACCTATTGGTAGAATTTATTGGATTTATTAATAAATTATTATCAAATTCATGTGTACTTAATACGGTAAAACATGGAAAATCTTGAATTTACTGCCACCGCTCAAACGCCTCAGATCGATTTCAATTCGTCTACTGGTATTATGAGGATTTTAGGCAGATGTATTCCTGATGCACCGGATGAATTTTGGTTACCTGTTTTGAATTGGTTCGAATCTTATTTGTTGGAACCAATTGAAAATACAGTTTTTCGAATTGATTTGGAGTATTTCAACATTTCGTCATCTAAAAGAATACTTTTTCTTTTATACAAATTGAACGAACTTGTGGATTCAGGAAGAAATGTAAGAGTAGAATGGAGGTATAAAGATTCCGACGAGGACATGTTCGAAGTCGGTCAAGATTATGCCTATATGGTAAAAGTTCCATTTGATTTTATAGAATATAAAGAAGCCGATTTGGCGCTCGCTATTTAATAGAAAAGTTAATTTTTGTGAAGCATCCCTATTGGTTTATCCGATATGGATGTTTTTTCGTTAATACAAAAGGGATTTCTGTTATTTTTGTCATCTATATGAGATTAGTTAAAGAGATACCCCACGCACATTTTAAAATTCAAATACATCAATACAATGGGAAATACATTGTTAAAATTGAATTGGGCCAATTTGAACAGACCTATAAAATTGGAGAAACTGATGTCAGTGGGCTTGGAGAAGTAGAAAATATGATAACACCCGAATTGCTCGATAACACGATCAAACGATTTGTTGAAATGCGCACAGATTGGGAACTTGCATTTACTAAAAAGAATATAAAATGAAATACCTAGTAGTTAGTACATTATTGATTGCATTGTTGGCCTCTTGTGGAGGAGATGCAGACGTTAAGAAAGACGAAACTAAAGAGAGTACCACAGCTAAAGTTCAACCTAGAAAAACAGGGGAATTGAAGATTGCTTTTTACTCTCAGGATTCGATGGCAATTCATTTCAAAACGTACCGAGTGGCAGATTCACTGGTTCAACGTGATCAACTTGCCTTCGAAAGAGAGGTTCAGCGCCGTGAAACTGAATACGTAAATTGGGCTCAGCGCAAGGATGGCGAAGCTCAAAAAGGATTATTGACTGAAAATGACATGGCTCGTTTGCAACAAGAAGCGCAAACAAGACAAGCTCAATTAGCCGAATACCAACAAAAGCGTGGTACGGAGATTCAACAAAAATTAGCGAAGGAAATGGATGCTCTTATGAAAAAGATCAATCAATTTTCAACTGAGTATTGCGAAGCGAATAATATCGATATCCTTATTAAAAGAGGGACTGGTGGTCAATTCGGATATGTTCACCCTACAATGGATGTTACAGCTGAGTTTATCGCTTATATGAACCAAGCGCAAGAGAAATTAATTTCAGGTAAATAGTCTCGTAAATGCTTATAGCCCAACAAAAGAAGAATGAAAATATCGCCGAGTACATTTTATACATGTACCAAGTTGAAGATATCATTCGCGCTTTTAAATTTGATTTAGATGCCATTCTAGCGAATTACGTTGAACCTCAATTGCCAGATTCATCCTTTATGAATCAATATAGAACGTGGTATACGTCGTTGATTCAACAAATGAAATCTCAGAAAATCGAGAAAACAGGTCATTTGATGGATACTCAAGAAATTATGATTGAGCTTTCTTATTTGCACAATACGCTGTTAAACATGACCAAAGACGAGAAGTACATCGCCTTGTTCGACGTTGCAGCAAAGAACATTGATGAGTTAAAGGCAAAATCAGACCTGAAGGAAAAAAATCATGTAGAGATCGCGTTCCATGGAATGTACATGAAATTGCTTTTGAAACTCCAGAAAAAGGAGATTAGCCCAGAAACAGAAGAAGCGTTCGATTCCATGCGAATAATGCTTGCTTATTTAGGTCGAGGGTATCATAAAATGAAGGCAGGAGATTTGGACTTTCTTCAGAATTAAAATATTTTTCCTGGATTCAGAATTCCTTTTGGATCGAATACCGTTTTAATTGAACGCATTAAGTCAAGTGATTTTTCGCTGAACGGAATGTCCATGTATTGTTTTTGCACCAGGCCAATTCCGTGTTCGCCAGAAAGTGTTCCTCCCAAATTAACCACTTCTTCGAAAAGCTCTCGAATTGCAATTGGCAATTGATTGTTCCATTGATCATCGCTCAAATCTCCTTTAATTATATTGATGTGGAGATTACCATCACCTGCGTGCCCATAACAGACAGATTTGAATCCGTATTCCTTTCCAATGCGCTTAACGTGTCTTAACAGCGTTGGAAGCTCATACCTTGGTACGACTGTGTCTTCTTCCTTATAAATAGAATTCGCTTTTACAGCTTCCCCAGCGGATCTTCTCAGCTTCCACAGTTTGTCTTTTTGAGCTTGAGATTCAGCAAATAGAATTTCATCTTTTTCAAAGTCTTCTAAAACTTCAATGATCTTGGAACATTCATCCATTAATTTATCTGGATCAAATCCATCAACTTCGATTAACAAATGGGCGGCGTGCGTGTCTTTTATTTCAATTGAATTGTCATTAAGAAAGTCGCGCGTCCAAATCAAAGCATCGCGCTCCATGAATTCTATACCACTCGGTGTAATTCCATTTTTAAATAGTGCCGCGACTGATTTACAAGCGTCATCCGAACTAAAGAACGGAACGAGCATTAATAAATCGTGAGTAGGGTGAGGGATGAGTTTTAAGACGATTTTCGTTATTATTCCCAATGTTCCCTCAGAGCCAATTAAAAGTTGTGTTAGATTGTATCCTGTCGCATTTTTTAGAACGTTTGCTCCTGTCCAAATTATTTCTCCCGTTGGAAGAACAACTTCAAGGTTCAAAACATATTCGTTCGTGACTCCGTATTTAACTGCTTTGGGCCCACCAGAGTTTTCTGCAACATTACCTCCAATGAAACAACTTCCTTTACTGGCAGGATCAGGTGGGTAGAACAGTCCTTTTTCTTTTACGGCCTCTTGAAGTACTTGCGTTATGACGCCCGGTTCTGTTGTAACTTGATTATTGTTCTCGTCAATGAATAAAATTTTATTGAACTTTTCCATTGATAAAGCAACGCCTCCATGAGAGGGAATGGCTCCTCCGCTAAGTCCTGTTCTAGCTCCACTTGGTGTCACACAAATCAAATTTTCGCTGCAGTACTTTAAAATAGATGAGATTTCCTTAGCAGAATTCGGTTTTAGGACAACTGAAGGTAAAATAGAAATGTCTTCGGTTTCATCATGACTGTAGGTTTTCAATGCATCATCGTCAGTATGCACATCTGATGGAAGAATAGAATGGAAATACGAAAGATCTTCTTGAGCTATTGTTTTAAAGGCGTTTTGCATGGCTTAAAAATACTTAAAATGCGAGAGTTTTACATGTGGTTACAAATTAAGGTTTGCCAGAGGTTGTTTTTTACCACAAAGACGCAAATCGCTTTTGGCTTTGCCAAGAGCTGACACAATTATATCGAATGATGGATATGGACACAAGGCTTTCCAGATCTAAAGGTCTGCTAGTGCCTAACTCTAACAACTGCATCAAATAGTGTCCTTGTGTCCTAGGGGTAAAACTCTTTTCAGGTCTGCGGCAAAAAAAAGAAACAAGCAAAAAAACTCCCCGTTTCAGCCAAGCCAAAACGGGGAGTTGATAAACTCAAGTTTAAAATTCTAATTCGATTTAATCTCGAATTCAGTTCTTCTATTCTCTTGTCTTCCCGTCGAAGTGCCATTTGTTGCAATCGGCAAGCTTGAACCATATCCTTCCGCTGTTAAACGGCCAGTGTCAATTCCTTTTGATTTAAGATAATTTACAACCGCTTGTGCTCTATCTTGAGAAAGAGATTCATTTAACTTGGCAGAACCAGTGTTATCCGTGTGTCCTGAAATTTCAATTTTCAAAGCAGGAACATCTTCCAAAAGTTTAACCAATCGATCCAACTCTCTGTTTGAAGTGCTTCTCAATGTCGACTTTCCGGTATCAAAGAAGATATTACGCAGTGCAATTTTACTTCCAACAGCAATGTTTTTCAATTCAATGACCTTGTTGACAAGGTTGGCTCCGCTTCCTGTTGGAATATCGAAGTTCTCAGAGTGAAATAAATACCCTTCCGCCTTAACGGCAATTCCGTAATTCTTACCTGATGCTAGCGTGATAATGAACTTACCCGTTGCGCTGTTTGTTGTAAAAGTTTCTATTAACTTTCCTGTAGCGTTGTCAGTAATCTCGATTTCAGATTCAACTGGAGCCTTCGTCATTGCATCAATCGTTTTACCCTTAAAAACAGTAAATGATTTCTTTTGAACTTCAACAGTTGTTTCAATTGCGTTGTCCTTAATTGGGTTTACGATAGATGCCAATAAGTAATCTTCCGTTTCCATCGCTGGAGTTTTTGGTGGTCCAAAGAAAGTTACTTTGTATATATCATATCCACCTGATCCGCCTTCTCTATTTGAAGCGATATACGCGTATTTTCCATTTGCCGTCGCTGAAAAGAAGAAATCGTCGTAAGGCGTGTTGATTGGGTATCCCATGTTTACAGGTTCTGACCAAGACCCTTTGCTTCCTCTTGAAACAAAAATATCATAACCTCCATAAGACCCTTTTCCTTGTGATGCGATGTACATCGTTTCACCGTCGATTGCAACATAGATTGGTCCTTCATTGAATTTACTGTTTACTGAAGATATCATTGTTGCAGCCATGTAGTTCTTTGTGATTTTACTCTGCATCGAACTGTACATTATTTCAAACCCATTTGAACGCGTTGCGTTGTCTCTACCAAAATAAATACTCCACCCATCAGAACTGTATGCACCATAAATATCATTAGTACGAGGCGAAGAAATTGTGTGGGGCAGAATTTCAGGAGATCCCCATGTAGCGCCTTTCAATTGGCTTTCAAAGATGTCCATGGTTCCATCGTTATAGCGGTGTAAAAGCATTTTTGTTCCGTCATAGCTCAAGTTGTTTGAAACCTCATCCGCTTCAGTATTCACTCCACCTTTTAATGGTTGAGGAGCACTCCATTTCCCATCGGAAACAGTTGAGGAATAAATGTCTTTGTCATATGTTCCTGATTCACTTTTTGCATGCCCGTTTGGACGGTCAGAAGTGTAAATGATCTCGCCTCCGTCAGTTGTTACAGCTGGCCCGAAGTCATTGTACTCAGTGTTAAGTTCTGTAACGTTATCAACCCAAGCTCGGATCGGTGATTCAATACCAACCTTTGCAGCAGCACATTCTTTTTTACGTTTTTCAACGAACTTAGAAAAATCATCTGCTTTTTTATATGCCTCTTTGAATCCGTTGTATGCTGTTATCGCCTCAGTAAATTTGCCGTCCAATTGCAAAGCAACACCATAATAATAGAGCATGAATTCATCGCATTCAGGATCTAATTTGTGCGCTTTATTTAAGTATACAATAGATTTGTTGCTGTACGGGGAGTTCGCGTGACAAACACCGATTTTGAAATTTAACAATGCATTGTCCGGGTTGAACTTTTGTGCGATTTCGTAATTGATGAGCGCCAATTCGTAATTGTGCCCTGGTCCTTTCACAGCGAAAAAAGCTTCATTTCCAAGCTCGAAAACCTCGTCACCTGCCTTGATTGCTTCGTTGGCTGTTTTAAGGCCATCTTTATCGTCTTTGAAATTTGCCGCTTTAAATTCTATGTTCTGCGCACCTACGATATAGGCAAGAGAAACGAAAACGACAGTTAATATATTTTTAAACATGATAATCTAAGTTTTAGTTTCCGCAGTTTCCAGCGTAATAAATTTTACCCATTTCAGATCCAAGTTCTTTGGCTTTTAACCAATCTTCACAAGCACCATTCATATCTCTAAGCATCTCTTTGGCCATTCCACGGTTAACATAGGCCGCAGCATTTTCTTTATCCATCTTAATCGCTTTGTCTGCCATCTCAAGCGCTTTTTTGTAGTCTTCTTTCTTGAAGTAAATTCCGCTCAAGTTCGCAGCTGCTGGAGAATAATCCGACTTTACACTAAGTGCTTTTTCGAAATCTTTGATTGCTTCACCCAATCTGTTCTGATTCATTTGAACGACGCCTCTGTTATTGTAGGCCAAATGAAAATTCGCATCAATTGAAATTGCTCTACTAAAAGATGCCAAGGCATTATCGTATTTTTTCAATTTTGATTGAGTTGTTCCCATATTGTTCAATACGAACGCCATGTTTGGATTCTTTCGAATAGCTGCCTGATAATCTGCAAGTGCCTTTGTATAGTCCCCCTTCATTCGATAGGATGATCCTCTGTCGTTTAATGCATTTGCACTTCCACCATCTAAATCAATACTTTTTGTAAAGAATTTTACAGCAGCATCATAATCTTGTTGTAGAAATCGAAGCGTCGCGTAGTTGTAATAGGCTTTCGGATTTGTTGCATCCAATGCTATCGATTTTTCATAATCCGTTTCCGCTTTCAAATAATCATTCAATCCTTGATAAGAGCGACCTCTTTGGAAGAAGGCCTTGGAATATTCTGATTTTAATTCAATCAATTTCGTAAGTGTTTTTACACCGTCAGCAAATTTTTCCGATTCATTTTCTGCGACGCCTTTGTTGTAATAGGCAGCGGTAAAGTTAGGATCGAATTCGATTGATTTTCCGAACTCATTAATAGCTGCTTCAAACTTTTTAGTGCTGAAATACTCAATTCCTTTGTTGTAGGCTTCTTGGCTATTGGCGACTGTCGCGTTTTCTAAGTTCAATGCGGTAATTGAATCTTTGTAAGCTTGTTCTTCGGGGGTTAAATCCTCTGGTTGGGAAAAAGCATAAGAACTGACTACCAGACAAAGCAGGGTAATCATCGTTTTTGGTTGTATCACGTTGATGGAGTTTATATAATTAGCGAATCCAAAATACAAACTTTGTGCCGAAGAACGAGAAGAAGTTATTAACAACTAGAAGAATTCGTATCTTTAATGTCTTAAATAAAGAAAATGTCAAAGGAAGTGTTTATAGTAGATGGAATTAGAACTCCAATTGGAAATTTTGGAGGAACGTTGGGTCCGATAAGAACCGATGATTTAGGAGCTCTTGTAATTAAGGAGTTAATGAATAGAAACTCGAACATTGATCCAATGTTGATCGAAGACGTGATTTTTGGTTGCGCAAATCAAGCTGGAGAGGACAATAGAAATGTTGCCAGAATGTGTGGTTTACTTGCTGGATTGCCATGGCAGGTAGGAGGAGAGACTGTGAATCGTCTTTGTGCTTCTGGAATGTCATCTACAATTAACGCTTCAAGAGCAATAAAAGATGGAGCCGGAGACATCTATATTTCAGGCGGAGTTGAAAATATGACGCGTGGTCCATGGGTTATTTCTAAAGTTTCAAAACCATTTGGAAGAGATGCTCAAATGCATGATTCTTCTTTTGGATGGAGGTTTGTAAACCCTAAAATGGAAGAGCTTTATGGAACAGATGGAATGGGTGTAACAGCAGAAAATCTTGTTGAAAAATATGGGATTGACCGTGAGTCACAAGATCAGTTTTCAATGTGGTCTCAACAAAAAGCGACTGCAGCGATTAAATCGGGTCGATTTGCAGAAGAGATTATGGCTGTTTCAATTCCCCAAAGAAAAAAAGATTCAATCATTTTTGATACAGATGAATTTGTACGTTCAAATACAACAATGGAAACGTTGGGTGGGCTTCGACCTGCATTTAGAAAAGACGGTTCAGTAACTGCTGGAAATGCGTCAGGATTAAATGATGGAGCAGCAGCTTTATTAATTGCTTCTGAAGATGCTGTAAATAAACATGGGATGAAGCCATTGGCTAGAATTGTTGGAGCTGCAGTTGCAGGCGTTGAGCCGCGAATAATGGGGATAGGACCTGTTTATGCTTCACAAAAAGTTTTGGAAAGAACAGGCTTGACGCTGGACCAAATGGATGTTTTGGAATTGAATGAGGCCTTTGCGGCACAAGTTTTAGCATGTACAAGAAAATTAAACCTGGAAGACAATGATCCAAGAATAAATCCAAATGGTGGAGCGATCGCTTTGGGACATCCATTGGGGATGACCGGAGCTAGAATTCTTCATAGTGCGGCTCTTGAATTGCAAAAATCGAATAAGCGTTACGCACTTGTTACCATGTGTATTGGTGTAGGTCAAGGTTACGCGACTATTTTAGAAAAAGCATAAAGACCAACCTAATAGTAACTAAATACGTCATAGATATAATGAAATATTCACTATTTATACTGCTGCTAATTACCCTTGTCGCTTCTTGTAAAAAAGAGCAAACGGTATGGAAGTCCGACTGGAGCGCGCCTATTATTAATGATACCTTGACCTTGACGAACCTGGCTAATGATTCAACATTGGCTGAGAATTCAGGATTCTATGAGCTGAGCCTGTCCCGAACCTTATTTGATCTGAATATCAATGAGATTGTTAACATTCCAGATACAACAATTAATGAGCAATTTACCAATGGAAGTATTGATAATTGGTCAATTTCTCCTGGAAGCAGTATTTTTCCTCCGAGTGTTATTACAACTGACGAGCACGTTCTTCTATTGGAAGATGTTCAATTGAAAAAAATCATACTAAAGGCGGGGCAGATAAAGGTGAAAATAGAAAATCCACTAGGGTTGAATGCAAATCTAATTTTAGATTTACCAGGATTCACAAAGGACGGTGTTCCTTTTAATCAAACATATGCTATTCTTACTGGAAGTGTTGCTTCTCCCGGAGTTTCCGAGCAAATAATTGATTTGACTGGATATACAATTGATTTAACAGGACAATCAGGAACGGACTACAATACTTTTGTCTCAGATGTTGATGTAATTGCCGATACAGATGGTGTGAATACGAATTTCGGAAACGAACATACAGTGGTTATTAAAGCCACTTTTAGCGATGTTAAAGTCAGCTATGCCAGAGGTTACTTCGGAAGTCGATTGATATCAGATATCGTTGATGTTGACCTTTCCGCTCTAGATATTTATGAAAGTGGAGCCATTGATTTATCAACATTGTCTTTATCGTTCGATATTGAGAACGGAGTAAAAGTCGGTGCTGAAGGGATCTTGAATTCTGTATCTAATAAAAATGCATTGGGAAATGTTGTTAGTTTAACCGGAGGTGGAATAGGAAATGCGTTTAATATTGACCCGGCAACTGGGACATGGAATACTTTAACACCTTCATTGAACTCTCTTAATTTTACATCTGCCAATAGTAACATTGAAAACTACTTGGAAAACCTTGGGACGGAACATACTGTGGATTACAGTATTAAATTGAATCCCTGGGGTAACACAACAGGATCTTGGGATGAAATTTATCCTCAGAGTGCTTTAAAAGTTAAGTTGCGTGCACAGATGCCATTGGCAATAGGATTGAATAACTTAATCTTGAAAGATACTTTTGAAGTAGACTTAGTTCAAGATCCTGAGAAGACTCGAATTCTTTCAGGAGAGCTTATCTTAAACACGAGTAATGCATTTCCGTTTTCGGCGAATGTGAGTATTATGCTTCTCGATGCTAGCGGAAACTTATTACATACTGTGAATGGGTCAGAAAAAATCGAAGCAGCTCAATTCGGAAGTTTTGATGCCAATCATAATTTGAATGTCGCTGAATCAGAAGTCCATTTTGTTCTTTCTAAAGATGTCGTGACAGATCTCAACGATGTAAAGTTTGTGTTGGTTAAATCCCACTTCAATTCGATGGATCCAATGACGATGGTAAACGAACAAATGATTATTCCAGTTGGAGCTTTCTTAAGTGTTAAGCTCAAGACGAAATTCAAATCTGAAAATAGATTTTAAAAATGATAAAAGTGTATTTAACTGCAGTTTTTGCGACGGTAATTATCGCGGGTAGTTCTTGGGCTCAAATGCAGACCAATTCATACGATTCTATTGAGTACAACCATCAGATTATTTTGAATGGTACTGGTGATTATAGCGCATCAGGAATTGAAAACGGAATCACATCTAAGTTTGTCAGAGGAGGGTTTATTGATGATCAAATGAAAGATGCCTCATTCGATAAACATGGGGCCATTAATAGAATAGGGGTTGATTTGAGTGGTGAGTTGATATATAGAAATTTCGGAACAAAGATATTCAAGAATAAAAATTGGGGGATGCAATTCCAAGGCGGCTATTACACATTTGGAGGGGCGTTGTACTCGAAGGATTTATACGGTTTGGCCTTTTATGGGAACGAAGGGTATGTTGGCGATACCATGAGTATGTCTGGATCCGATTTGAGTCTGGTCTCGTTTCAAAAACTTGGTTTTGGATTCGTTGATGCGAAATCAAAATCGAGCGTGATCTTAAATGTTTACAATATCAGCAATCGAGTTAGTGCAGATTTCCGCGACTTGGAAATAGCACAATCCGCTGATGGAATGAATGTAGACCTTTTAATGGATGGTGAGGTTGAAATGGGGCAAAACAACAAATTCAGTCAAGGAATTGGTTTTGGATTTGATGTTGATTTTAGACTAACAGTAGCGTGGTATAAAAAACGCGATGCTAAGATTCAGTTCATGGCGAAGAACATTGGATTCGGCTACATGCACGAAAGTCAGAAACGTTATAGTTTTGACACAACCTTCAATTACAGTGGATTCAAATTTGAACAGATAATTGGCGACAACGCCATTCTTGCTGATAGTGTTAATTTGTTGGATACTCTGGGGATTCATTCCACAGATGTCAATCCTGTTTTTATGCTGCCCGGTTACCTTCAAGTGGGAAAAATGATAGATAACAACAGCGAATATAAATTGCAATCGTTTTTTGGCGTGCGTGTTTACCCGTCTTTGATTTACAGCCCGTATATTTTTGCTGGAGCAAATTACAAACCATTGGATTGGTTGAATGTCGGAGCTAGTGTATCTTATGGCGGGTTTGCAGGGCTTAGAGCTGGACTTTACAGTAATCTTTCTTTTGACAAATTCAAAATGGGAATAGGTACTGACAATTTCATCGGAATAGTCAGTAAAAAAGGAAATGGTCAATCATTATATCTGAAACTACAATGCACAATTTAATCAAGATCGCAATCGTTTTTATTTTTCCATTCTCAATATTTGGGCAGATCAATTATTTGAAGCATTACTCCAATAGTGGCTATGATGCAGGGTATGGAATTGTTCAATTGGAAGATAGCAGTTACGTAATGTGTGGTATGTCGAGTAGTTTCAATAATGGACCTTCTCAAGCATTTATGATGCGCGTTGATAGTCTCGGAAATTATATGTGGTCACACCAATATGGCGGTTTTGAATCAGAGTCTGCGAGGCGAATTATGTACAAAAAGAATTTCGGGTACTTTCTTGCTGGATATACGAACTCCATGGGGAATGGAGCATTTGATTACTACCTCGTAAAGACAGATGAAAACGGAGTTAAGGAATGGGAAAAGACCTATGGTACTGACGG
Organism: Salibacteraceae bacterium; assembly: GCA_047628775.1. Lineage (GTDB taxonomy): Bacteria > Bacteroidota > Bacteroidia > Flavobacteriales_D > Crocinitomicaceae > UBA4466. The sequence goes on from JBLHVW010000012.1 coordinate 28,092, forward strand.
GTGGGAGAAGGTGAATGATGCCGCTCTAACAAGAGACACTGGAGTTATAATGGTTGGAGAAACGAACTCTGACATCGCGAGCGGTAAAGACATGTACGTCGTACGTACCGACAAAAATGGAGACATTCTTTGGACAAAAACATTTGGCGATGTTGGTCCGGATAGAGCCACATGTATTGAACGTTATAATGATTCGTTGTTCGTTATTGGAGGGAACAAGTGGGTTCAAGATTCGCTGAGAACTAAAGTGATGTTGATCTATTTAAAAGATGATGGAACAATCATAGATTTAGACACGCTTGTGAATGGGGCAGGAAGTTGGGAGCTAAATGACTTTACTTTGTCGAATGATACGCTTTCTGGAGTTGGATTTCAACAAGATGACCCAAGTTCTATGAAGGAAATGGCTTTGTTTTTATTCAAAGTATCGCCAACTGCAACTGCAGCTATAGGTTACTATTCCCAGTTTGCAGCGGGAAATACTATTGGTGAACAAATCTCTACTTATGGAGACGGAACCAGTCGTTACGCAAGTTTGTCGAATGCAGATCATGTCAATGCTTATGAACCCGGTCCGGATGTGTTGATTGCGAAGTATGGATCTACCTTAAATTGGCAAGGACAGGTTGCTCAAATTGCAGAAGTACAACCTGATGGCTGTGGAGAGATAATCCCGACAAGTGATGGTGGAGCTGCGGCCGCAGGTTATCGCGAGGGAATAGGTGAGGGAGGAGGTTCTATTTTTCTTTTGAAAATTGGCCCCAATGAAGTTTACCCAACAACGTTAGGGGTTACTTTTTATTCTGACTTGGTAGCTGTGGAATCCATTCAAATGATTGAGAGTTTGGAGGTGTTTCCCAATCCTGCTTCAACGTCATTTACTGTGAAGTCTCTTCCTCAAGATTCGTATGAGATAATGATTTCAAATAACATGGGACAAATTGTAAAAACTGTTTCTGTGGTTGGAACCAATTCAATTGATGTCTCAGATTTGGCATCTGGAATTTATACATTGATTTTTAATGAAGGAGCTACACCAGTTGGCTCTTATAGATTGGTGATTCAATAATCTACCACTCAAAAGCTTTCTCGCTAAACCATTTGCCTTGAACGCGCATTGTTTGTTCAATTACATCGCGCACACAATGTCGGCCTCCGTTATATGGAGATTGGTAGTCACAGATAGCTTTTAATTCAACAGCCGCATCTTGAGGACACGTCGATACGCCAACAATTTGCAAAACTTGATAATCAGGAATGTCATCCCCCATGTAAAGAACTTCTTCATCTTCGAAGCCGTATTTTTCCTTTAGAGTGGTGTAAACATCGACTTTGTTGTGCGCTCGCATACAGACTTCAGTCACGCCAAGAGTTTCTAGTCTTTTTTCGATTGCCTCAGAATTTCCGCCTGTAATAATAAAAATGCGGTATCCCATCTTCGAAGCAAATTGAAGCGCATATCCATCTCTGGAATTTAACGTTCGAACCACCTCGTCCTTGTACATAATTACGCTTCCGTCTGTCAAAACACCATCAACGTCAAAAATGAAAGTTGTTACTGGATTTAATTTTTCTTTATAGCTTGTCATTCTTTGGATATGTGTTTTTAATACTTTCTGTAATAAGTTTGTAAATCTCCTGACTCGACCCTTCCAATGAACTCAGATGGTCCTCAATTGTTTGTTGGTCGCCTCTTCTTGCTGGCCCTGTTTGGGCATTAAAAGGAGTGTCGTTCTTCAATTTGTTCACCGTTTCGTATAAAAGCGGTAAGAAATGCTTAAAATCAATATTATGCTCGTCCGAGTAGGTTTTTGCCTGGTGTAAAATATGATTCGTAAAATTGTTTACCATTACCGCCGCAACATGCATATTTTTTCGCTCTGTCGATGAGGCCAAATTTACATTGTCACTTATGGTCGAGGCCAATTTCATAAGACGGTTGCTAAAGTCAGTATTCGTTGCTTCGATGAAAAATGGGACTTCGGAAATTTTTACTTCGCTGCCTTTTGTAAATGTTTGCAACGGATAAAAAACACCAAGGTCTTTTCGTTTCGGTGAATTGTTGATTTGAATCGATCCAGAAGTATAAGCCGCAGGGATTGATTCATCCAATTGTTTCAGGACTTTACCGACCGCTTCGTCTCTTACACAAACAATTGCGAGTTGGCCTTTCGGTAAATTTTCAATCGTGCAAACACCAGCGCCAATCTCGTTGGCCAATTCCAAATCAGATTGCGCGTTGTGACCCGAGATATGTGTTATTTCAATACCAACTTTCGACAGCTCTTTTGCCAAATGATGTCCCACATTTCCCGAACCAATAATTGATATTTTATTTGCGTTTAGCACAGTTCAAAGATACTTTATTTCAGGCATAAAAAAGCCTGAATCTCCAGATAACCATCAGGACGAAACAGGCTTCAATATATTAATCGCTTCTGCCGCTAATCGAGCGAAGTCGAGCTAGTAATTTACTTACCGTGACACTGCTTGAATTTTTTTCCGCTTCCACAAGGACAGGCGTCGTTTCTTCCTGTTTTCTTTTCAACCGAAACCGGCGTTTGTTTTAAAGGAGGTCTGTTTCCGCCAGAGCTACGAATCGCCTCATCATAACCCTCTCTCCCGGAAGGTGCTTTTTCTTGATTGTTTGATGTTGCAGAATTTCCGTAATTACTTTGTGATGTGATCTCTTTATTTGTACTCTTAATATCAGTTGATACTGGAATATCTAATTTTGTTAAAAGCTCAATTGTTTCGATGTTCAATCGTGCTAACATTCCCTTAAACAACTCAAAAGATTCCAATTTATAAACCAATAATGGGTCTTTTTGCTCGTATTGCGCGTTGTGCACTGCAGAGCGCAAGTCATCCATTTCACGTAAATGCTCTTTCCATTCATTATCGATTCTATCCAAGATAATATTTTTCTCAAACTTGTTTGAAATAATTGCCCCTTCAGAATTGTAAGCATCTTCCAAGTTAATTACCAATTGAACTTCTTTTTTACCATCTGTTAATGGGAAAACAATGTTTTGGTATTGATCCGACATTGTCTCGTGAACATGCTTGATCTGAGGCATTGCTTTTTCAGCGATCTTTGCATTTTTTCTGTCGTAAGATTTTCTTAATCCTTCGTAAACCTTATTGGTAATGACGTTATCGCCTTCGCTTTCAAATTCTTCAGGAGTAACTGGAGATGAAATTCCAACCACACGAAGTAATTCTAATTCGAACTCATTGTATTGTGTTTTAGTATGCGAAACAACAATTGATTCACTTACATCGTACAACATGTTGTCAACATCGATATCCAAACGTTCTCCGAACAATGCGTTTTTACGTTTTCTGTAAACCGCCTTACGTTGAGCATTCATTACATCATCGTACTCAAGCAATCTCTTACGACTACCGAAGTTGTTTTCCTCAACTTTTTTCTGCGCTCTTTCGATCGACTTGGAAACCATACTGTGGGTAATAACCTCACCTTCCTTAAGTCCCATTCTATCCATAAGCTTCGCGATTCTTTCCGAACCAAACTTACGCATCAAACCATCTTCAAGAGAAACGAAGAATTGAGAGGATCCTGGATCACCTTGACGACCAGCACGACCTCTTAATTGTCTATCGACACGTCTAGAATCATGACGTTCCGTACCAATAATAGCAAGTCCACCAGCTTCAATTACACCTTCACCCAATTTAATATCTGTACCACGACCGGCCATGTTTGTAGCAATTGTAACGGCTCCAGCTTTACCGGCTCCAGCTACAATCTCAGCCTCTCGTTGGTGTTGTTTCGCGTTCAATACTTCATGAGGAATGCCTTTCATCTGTAACATTCGACCAAGAAGTTCCGAAATATCTACAGTCGTTGTACCAACAAGTACAGGACGTTTCGCTTCAACTAATTTTTCTATTTCTTCAATAACTGCAGTGAATTTCTCTCTAGCCGTTTTGAAAACGAAATCGTTATCATCTTTTCTTTGAATCGGTTGATTTGTTGGAATAACAATAACCTCTAATTCATAAATGTCCCAGAATTCTTTCGCCTCTGTTTCGGCCGTACCAGTCATCCCAGAAAGCTTGTGGTACATTCTAAAATAATTCTGTAAAGTAATCGTTGCGTACGTTTGTGTAGCAGCTTCAACTGTTACATCTTCCTTCGCCTCAATCGCTTGGTGCAATCCATCAGAGTAACGACGACCTTCCATGATACGTCCAGTAGATTCATCAACGATCTTTACTTTTCCGTCCATGATTACATACTCTACTTCTTTTTCGAAAAGAGCGTATGCTTTCAATAATTGGTTAATCGAGTGAATTCTTTCTGACTTAACACTATAGTCTCTAATCAGAGTATCTTTTTTTTCCAAGAATTCATCAGGAGTCATTCCTTCAGCTTCTAGTTTGGCAATTTCCAAACCGATATCTGGCATAATGAAAAAGTCACGATCATCGCTTCCTGAGATCAAATCAATTCCTTTGCCCGTAAGTTCAATGGTGTTGTTTTTCTCTTCGATAACGAAGTACAATTCGACATCAATCTTTTTCATGTGCTTACCTTGCTCTTGCATGTAGAAGTTTTCAGTCTTCTGCAAATGCGCCTTAATTCCAGGCTCAGATAAATATTTAATTAGTGCTTTGTTTCTTGGGAAACCTCTATGCGCTCTCAATAAGGCTTTTCCACCTTCTTCAAGCATCACCTTTGGATCTTGTCCTTCATGAACTTCACCGTTAAGAACAACCAGTTGTTTTTTTGCATCAACCAAACACTGAGTAACGAATTTCCGCTGAACGGCAACAATGTTTTCAATACGTGGCTTCAACTGATAAAATTCATGCTCGTCACCACGTGGAGTAGGGCCAGAGATAATTAATGGTGTTCTCGCATCATCAATCAGAACCGAATCGACTTCATCAATAATTGCATAATGGTGTTTTTGTTGAACAAGATCGTCTGGACTACCTGCCATATTGTCACGGAGGTAATCAAAACCAAACTCATTGTTCGTTCCAAATATCACATCTGATAAATAGGCTTGCTTTCTTTCTGCCGAATTCGGTTGGTGCTTATCAATACAATCAACTGTAAGTCCGTGGAACTGGTACATCGGTCCCATCCACTCAGAATCACGTTTTGCCAAGTAATCATTCACTGTTACAATGTGAACACCTTTACCAGACAATGCGTTTAGATATACAGGAAGCGTTGCTACCAATGTTTTTCCTTCACCAGTCATCATCTCAGCGATGTTTCCTTTGTGAAGAACGCCACCACCCATTAATTGAACATCGTAGTGTACCATGTTCCAAGAAACAGGAGCGCCGGCAGCAGTCCATTCGTTATGCCAAATTGCTTTGCCGTTCTCAATTGTAATTCCATCCTTTTTAGATGCCAATTCAATATCAAAATCGAGTGCTGTAACTTCCAATTGACCGTTCTCATTCCAACGACGGGCCGTTTCTTTAACAACCGCAAAAGCTTCAGGACGAATAGTTTCAAGAACTTCTTCAGTTTTAGCATCTATTTTTCCAGTCATCTTATCGATGCTTTCAAATAGCTCTTCTTTCTCGTGTATCGGAGTTGATAAATCAGCTGCTTTTTTGTTCAAAGCTTCTAATTCGTTCTCTAAATTTGCAGTTGCCTGTGAAATTATTTCTTTAAAGGCTGCTGTTTTTGCACGCAGCTCATCGTCAGATAAACCTTGCAGTTGAGCGAAAGCAGCATTCGCTTGATCGATTGATGGCTGGTAAGCCTTTCTGTCCTTAGCGGACTTATCACCGAAAAGTTTCTTTAATAAATTTGAAGCCATATAATAATTAAAATCGAAGTCGTAAAAATAACAATTTCCTACTCCTTCTTGTAGCGTTTGTGTTCTATTTTGGATGAGGGCGTCATAAATTATTCCAACTTGTTCTTTTCTGACAAATTGTCTATTAAAAATGTTGACAAAAAACGATAAACAAAATAAAGTAAATAGAAGTATTCACATTATCTTTGCGCCATGCATGAAAAAATTTTAATCCTAGATTTCGGTTCTCAATATACACAATTGATAGCCAGAAGAGTACGCGAGCTCAATATTTACTGTGAAATTCATCCTTGGAACAAGTGTCCAGAAATCACTGGAAATTGGAAAGGTGTTGTCCTCTCTGGAAGCCCGTTTTCGGTTAGAGATGAGGCATCTCCGAAACCAGATTTGTCTGAAATTAAAGGAAAGCTTCCTTTGTTAGGGGTTTGTTTTGGAGCGCAATATTTGGCCCATAATTTTGGAGGAGAAGTCGCTCCTTCGTCAACGAGAGAATATGGAAGAGCGAATTTAGCATATGTTGATTCGAGTAATGTGTTGACAAAAGGTATGACAGCTAATTCACAAGTTTGGATGTCTCATGGCGATACGATAAAGGAAATGCCTTCCGGTTTTAAAACGATAGCAAGTACAACAGATGTTGAGTTCGCTGGATTTGAAGTTGAAGGAGAAAAAACCTTCGGAATTCAATTTCACCCAGAAGTATATCATTCTTCAGAAGGAGCAATTCTTTTAAAGAATTTTCTAGTTGACGTTTGTGGATGCACTCAAGATTGGACACCAGATTCATTTGTTGATGAAACAGTAAAGAAACTTCAAGATAAAATTGGAACAGATAAAGTGATCTTAGGATTGTCCGGCGGGGTTGATTCTTCTGTTGCAGCTGTTCTTTTGCACAAAGCAATCGGTTCAAATTTACATTGTATTTTCGTTGATAATGGACTTTTAAGAAAGAATGAATTTGAATCTGTTCTTGAATCTTATCAAGGAATGGGCTTGAATGTTAAGGGGGTCAATGCAAGCGAAGATTTCTACAATGAATTAGCAGGACTTACAGACCCAGAAGAGAAAAGAAAGGCCATCGGAAAAGTATTCGTCGATGTTTTCGATTCTGAATCTAAACTTGTTGACGATGCAAAATGGTTAGGACAAGGGACAATTTATCCAGATGTTATTGAATCTGTTTCTGTTTCCGGTGGGCCGAGTCAAACGATTAAGTCGCACCACAATGTTGGTGGGTTGCCAGATTATATGAAACTAAAAGTCGTAGAGCCTTTGAAGTTATTGTTCAAAGACGAAGTGAGAAGAATTGGTAAATCTCTCGGGATTGATCCTAATATATTAGGTCGTCATCCTTTCCCAGGTCCAGGGCTTGGAATTAGAATTTTAGGAGATGTTACAAAAGAGAAAGTGGCTATTTTGCAAGAAGTGGATCATATCTTTATCTCTACATTGAAAGAAGATGGATTGTATGATGATGTATGGCAAGCCGGTGCTATTTTCTTGCCAATTCAATCTGTTGGAGTGATGGGAGACGAAAGAACGTATGAAAATGCAGTTGCCCTAAGAGCTGTTTCATCTACTGATGGAATGACTGCAGACTGGTGTCATTTGCCTTATGAATTTTTGGCAAAAGTCTCAAACAGGATAATTAACCAAGTGAAAGGTATAAACAGAGTGACTTACGACATTAGTTCGAAGCCTCCTGCAACCATAGAATGGGAGTAATATTGTGTCTGGCACATGAATTGTAAATCCAATTCTGTAAATTTGAACTATGCGTATTATTATATTTCTTTTTGTTTTATTAAGCTCGTCTCAGTCATTCGCTCAGCCGGGTGTTGCACCTCAAAAGGAAGTTGGTGGGGTGATGAGTTATATTCACACCGTTGAATCTGGTAATACTTTATGGGGGCTCCAGCAGATGTATGGAGTGAAAGTAGAGGATATTATGAGCAACAATCCTAACTTGAGCGAAGGTTTAAGTGTTGGTCAAAAAATTATTATTCCCGTTCCAAATTACGTTAAGCCATTACCGGAAACATCAGAGTATAAGGTAAAAAAAGGAGAAACGCTTTACGGACTTTCTCGAAAATTCAATACCACTGTTGATGAATTAATAAAAATTAATCCAGAATTATCAGAAGGATTGAAAAAAGGGCAATTAATTCAAGCTCCTGGTAAAATTGAACCAGAGTTCGCAGCAGAGATTGTACCAGACATTATTGATGAACCCGTTCCGAATCCATTTGTTGCAGATACCATTGCAGAAACGCAAGAAACTGTTACGGTTTCTTTCAGCGATTCGATTGTTAGACATAGCGTTATGTCACACGAGACAATGTATAGCATTTCAAAACGGTTCATGGTTTCCATTGAAAAAATCATGGAAATAAATAAATTGAGTACAACTCGATTGTCAGAAGGTCAAGTTCTTATCATTCCAGTTAAAAGTGAACGAATTACGAAAGTTCCCGTTAAGCCGGTTCCTGATGTATACGATCCAGATGATAGTGAGCCACTTAATTTTGACATTAAGAAAAGGTATAAAATTGCTGTAATTCTCCCGTTGCATTTGGATTATGGTCCAGGATATTCGAAATATGTTTCGAGCGTTGCAACGCAATACTATATGGGAGCCTCAATGGCTTTAGATAGTTTGAAAGCAATGGGTTTGAATGCCGATGTTCATTTCTTTGATTCGAAAAATGATTCTGCTGCGGTTCAAGCTCTAGTTAATGGAAGTGAATTCTTGGATGTTGATCTCGTAATTGGTCCGTTTTTCCCAAAAACTCAAGCTATTGTAGCGGAATATTGTAAGAATAACAAGATTCGAATGGTTTGCCCAGTTTCTTCTGAATCCAAATTATTAGAGAAAAATAGGCTTGTATATGCAAGTGTACCATCAAATATTACGTTGGTTACTGGATTGGCTCAATATGTTCTTAGAACGCACGCACAGGATAAGATCATTTTGGTCAAACCTACTGATAAAGATGATTTACCTTTGTATGAAGCATTTAGAAAATCGTTCCATGAATCTCCAGTTCTTGGGGAAATAAGACCTGCATTAAGGGAGACAACTATTGACGGGATGAAGTCTTACCTGGATAGAAGTTCGAAGAATATTATCATTATTCCAACTGTAAATAAAAACACTGGAGTTACGTTTATGAATACCTTAAATCGATCGTCTTTCAAAGCAAAACCGGATGAGATTTACGTGTTTGGAATGAAGGAATGGGTTGATTTTACGGATATTAATAATTTATACAAGAACAAGTTCAATTTGCATTTTGGCAGTCCAAATTTCGTTGATTACTACACCGATGAAATGATTGAATTGAATAGAGCTTTTAGACGTAAATACAATACGGACATGACCAAAATGGCTATTCAGGCTTACGATGTGTTTTTGTTCTATTGCTCAAATTTCTTTTTGGAAAATCAAAAACCGAATTTGATGATGAACAATTTCAGAATGGAACAAGTTTCCGAATCTGATGGCTTTGAAAATCAGAACGTATATATTGTAGAACAAGAAGAATACGAATTAAGAGATAGCGAAAAACCTATTAATGACTAAGGAAAGTATAGCCAAATCTTTTCAGGATTTACAAAATCGAATTTGTCAAGGTCTCGAGCGCGTTGATGGAAAATCAAAGTTTCAAGAAGATTTATGGACTAGAGCAGATGGCGGGGGGGGCAGAACTCGTACGATTGGAGGTGATGGGATCATAGAAAAAGGTGGCGTAAATTTTTCAGAAGTACACGGAAAGGTGACTGATATGATGAAAAAAAACACCGAAATTGATGGTGATTCATTTTTTGCTTCAGGTGTATCAATCGTAATTCATCCTAATAGTCCTCATCTTCCTATAATTCACATGAACGTTCGTTATTTTGAGCTGGATAATGGTAAATATTGGTTTGGTGGAGGAATTGACTTAACACCCCACTATATTGTCCCAAACCAAGCGAAAGAATTTCATGCCGGACTGAAGGCAATTTGTGATAAATACAATATCAATTATTACCCTAAATTTAAGTCTTGGGCCGATGACTATTTTTTCTTGCCTCACAGAGATGAAACACGTGGGGTGGGGGGTATTTTTTTCGACCATCTTCAAGACGATCAAAACACTTCCAAAGAACAGTTGTTAAATTACTGTATTGAGCTCGGAGATGCCTTTTCAGGCTTGTATGAGTATCAAGTAAATTGCGGTATAAATGAGCCTGTATCGGAGCGTCAACTCGACTGGAGAAATACAAGAAGAGGGCGTTATGTGGAGTTCAATTTAGTAAACGATAGAGGTACTAAATTTGGTCTTGTTTCTGGAGGAAGAACAGAGTCCATTTTGATGAGTTTACCTCCTGTTGCCAATTGGGAGTATTGTAAAGAAATAGAGCCGAATTCTCAAGAGCAATTCACAATAGATAACTTGAGAAAAAACATTAATTGGGTAGAGAAGTAGTTGGACCATTTAAAATTCTAGACCATTAAAACTTTAAGAGAATATTATTTTTTTTGTTTAATTTCGGGCAACCTTATCTAGATCAATGCGTTATAGCAGTATAAAGACCGCAAGTCTTTATTAATCAATAGCAAAATAACTACTACTTATGAAGAAATCCATTGCTTTAATTGCATTGATTTTGTCATCTGGCGCTACCTTTTCGCAATCAACCTACGAGATTAAAACTGCCGGGCAAAATTACACCTTAGCACAAGTTCAAACAGCCATAGAATCTGCAAATTTTTGCGGGTATTTTTATTCTGATGAAAGGCATTTACTGTTGTTTGATGATGGAACCGAAGTGGAGTTAAAATCCAATGATGAATTATTGATTGAAGGTGTCGCACTGGGTAATACGTGTGTAACTACCGGTAGAAAAGAAAATCCTGTTGTCTGGGCAATTGCCGCGAATGGGACAATCTTGAGAGGTGGGACTTCGACCAATAAAGAAAGCAGATTAAAATAACGAATTAAAAGTTTCTAAACTATGAAATTGATCACGTTATTTTCGTTTTTACTCCTTAGTGTAGGAGTATTCGCTCAACCAGTTAACGACGATTGTATTACCGCTACAGGAATGGGGACTATGCCAGCTCCCGGCCCTTGTGTTGGTGGTTTACAAGATGGTGCTCCTGTAACTTTAGCGGGCCAGAGTACTCTCGGTGCAACTGGTGCGAATCCGTACAATTATATTACAAATTGTAGTGGTGGTGGTGATATGACTGCTCCCGCATTAGATACATGGTATACCTTGATTGCATCAGGTACAATCTTAAATATTGATATTGCCGGCTTTCCAAATGCCAGTATTGGAGTTTGGACAGGAACTTGTGCAAACCTTGCTCCAAGTGGATGTATGAATGTAAATGGTTCTGGAAATGGAACCTTAACAATAACTCAAACAACTCCTGGAGATGTTTTTTATATTCAAGTTAGTGGTGGAACAGCGACTGCAACCGATAACAACTTCACAATTACAGTAGATTCTGACATTGATTGTGATGACTGTCTTGTTGCTAGTAATTTATCTGCGACTCCGTTGCCTACAAATGGATCTTATTCTCCTGGTGATGTTGTAACATTTTGTTACGAGATTACTGAATGGGATCAACAAAATACAAACTGGTTACACGGAGTTCAGTTAGTATTCGGTCCTGGTTGGGACGGAACAGTAACGAATATTGTTCCTGCAGCAAGTTGCGATGGTGCCGGAACTTGGGCGTATTACCCGGGAGGAACGACTTCTACTGCCACTGCGACAAATTATGGAGCAGGGTTTTATTATGACAATGATGGAGATGGAAATCCGGGAAATAACTTTGGTGATAACTGTCAAGGTGCGGGCCTAAGTTGGACGTTCTGTTTCGATTTAACTGTTTCGATGGCTTGTACACCTGGAGCAGATTTATCGATTACAATAAATACAACGGGTGATGGTGAGTCCGGCTCTTGGGCCAGTATTGCCTGCGCTGATGATGATGCAAGCACACTCCCTGCCTATATGGTTTGTTGTGACGTTCCTTTGACTACTGTTGTAGATGAAACTTGTCCTGGCGACGCGGACGGTTCAGCTACAGTTGCAGGTCAAGGTGGAACAGCACCGTATGATTATGTATGGGAAGATGATTTGGGAAATGTAGTTTATACTGATAATAACAATGCTGGTGTCAGCGCTTTTGCGGGTTTATCATCTGGAATATATACCATTATTGTAACAGATGACGCCGGCTGTGTTCAATCTGTTGATGTTCAGGTTTACGCTGGAATTTGTTCGAGCTGCCCTGATTATGCAAGTGTTGCAACAGGAGCTCCAGATGCTTGTGGGGGACAACTTTATAATTTTGATGTCGCAAATACTGGCTGTAACGGAACGATTATTTTTAATGTTGTTGGAAATTATGGTTCAACGTTTGCGAATGAGATTACGTGGGTCGTTACAAGTGTGTTAACGGGTAACGTCGTTGCATCAGGAGGTCCTGGTGCAAACGGAGCTGGATTCAATGTGAATGTGAGTTTGGATCCTAATATAGAAGGAAACATTTTCGAATTTGTTGTAACAGATTCATGGGGAGATGGATACAATGGAGCAGGTGGATTCTTCCAAATTGAAGATCAATTGGGGGGTGTTATCGGCGGTCCTGTAACAGGTAACTTTGGAGCTTCGTCTGCCGCGATATTCGCAGTTAATATTGATATCAGTTCATCTACAATTACAATTAACACTCCGAGTGGAAATATTGTTAGTACAATTGGAAACTGCGCAGATTACAGTGTTCAGTTGACTCTTGATAATACATTCTTCTGTACACCAATAAATATCGATTTACCTTGGACAATTGTTTGTGATGAAACTGGTCAGGTTATTTCAACTGGTATTCATCCAGTAACGGTTTATCCGTCAATAGCAACGCAAGCTTCAGATGTTGTTGATGTTACTTGGAATGCGGGAACATGTCAATGGGACGTCTCTCCGCAAAACGATTGTGACTTATTAGATATCGGAACAGTCTTTACCATAACTCCTGACCCTAATGCTTGGCCTGCTAACACTTGTGTTGTTGGAAATGAGGATTTTACAATTGATTATATCGGAGTTGCTGGTGGACCAGATTGTTGTTCTACTGGAGGGGCATTAGGACCGATTACTTATGATGTAACGACAACCGTTGCGGACCCTGTTGCAGTTGATTCTCCCTATGGCGGAATTAATAATGCTGGAAATACAACGATTCCTGCCAATACTGTTGGTGGAAATGCAACATCATTTGATCTTAATGTCACTGGCGCGGGTTATTGTTATCCAGATCCAGCAGGAATAAGTACTGACGACGACTGGTATGTAGCTATCTGGATAGATGGAGTTCAAGTGTTATTACAAGGTCCTATGACAGGGACAGGGTTTAATATTAACATTGATGAAACAGATCTTGCAGCAGCTGGGATAACGTATAATCAAAACAGCGTTATTGAAATATATGTTCTTCCGAACTTATTTTGGGAAGGAGTACCACCCAATTATACTACTTACATTCCAGGAGCTGCTTGCGGATCCTTAGGAGATGGTGAATGGACAATGGGAACGTATGATGTTACGACTAATGTTGTGTTTACCGAGCAAGTTGCATTACCTGCAAACTGTTCGTTCCTTACTTCACCGCCTTATACGTGCTGTGTAACAACAATGCCGACAGGTTCAAACCCTCCTAATATTAATGTTGAATGCAGTGGTGGTGCTCCAGTAGCAGATCCATTGGTTGTTACAGATGAGGCAAGTCCTTGTAACCCTGTAGTAACGCATCAAGGTGATGTTTCTGACGGCTTGAATTGTCCAGAAACAATCACACGAACGTATAGGATAACTGACGATTGTGGAAACTTCACAGACGTTCAACAATTGATCATTATTGGTGATGTAACACCGCCCGTTTTTGCAGTGCCGCCTACAGCAGTTGCTGTTCAGTGTGGCGCGATTCCAGCTATGGCAAATCTTGCTTGGACAGATAACTGTGATGGAGCAGGAATTGTCGCAGGATCAGACGGTCCGCTTATTGGTGGAAATTGTGGTGGTACAATCACTAGAACTTGGACATATGCGGATGGTTGTGGAAACACAGACACTGAAACGCAAATAATTACTATAAACGATACACAAATACCCGTGATGAATGCACCGCCAGCGGCAGTTGCAGTTCAATGTAGTGGTGATGTGCCTGTAATGACAAGCCTTGGTTATACTGATAACTGCGATCCAGCAGGAACTGTTGCAGGAGTTGATATGAGTGACGGACTTTCTTGTCCGGAAACAATTACACGTTCTTGGACATGGACAGATGGTTGTGGAAATGTTGCTGCAACAGTAACGCAAACAATTACAGTAGACGATACGCAAGCTCCTGTTTTTGCGGGGATTCCGGCAGCAGTAGCTGTTCAATGTGTGGGAGATATTCCTACGATGATTAATTTGAATTACACGGATAACTGCGATGCACCAGGTAATGTTGTTGGAGCAGATGTTAGTGATGGTTTAGCATGTCCAGAGACAATTACCAGAACATGGACGTTTACTGATGCCTGTGGAAATGTAGCAACAGAAACGCAAATAATAACAATTCAAGATACGCAAGTTCCAGTCTTCGCAGCACCGCCAGCTAATTTAACAGTAGAATGTATTGGGGATGTTCCTGTAATGACTGATCTAGGCTGGATAGACAATTGTGATGGAGTAGGAAATGTTACCGGAGCAGATGGAGCTTTAATTGGAGGTCCTTGTGGCGGAACAATTACGAGAACTTGGACGTTTACTGATGCTTGTGGAAACAACGCGACAGTTACGCAAACAATTACAGTTGATGATACAACGCCACCAACGGCAAGTAATTTGCCAGGTCAAGTTGGGAATCCGCTTCCGCCAGATCCAACTGTTGTATCGGATGAAGCGGATAACTGTGGAATTCCAGTTGTTGCTTGGGTGAGTGATGCAAGTGATGGAGGAAATTGTCCAGAAATTATTACAAGAACATACTCGGTAACGGATGCCTGTGGAAATCAAATTTTGGTAACCGAAATGTACACGGTTGGTGATTTGGTTATTCCAACTGCAAGTAATCCGCTTCCAGCGAATGTTGAATGTATTGGAGATGTTCCAGCAACGGACCCAACAGTGGTTATCGATGAGGCTGATAATGGAGCTTTGCCAACAGTAACTTGGGAAGACGATACCTCAGATGGGCTTTCATGTCCAGAAACGATTTTAAGAAGATATAGAGTAACGGATGATTGTGGAAACTTCATTTTCGTTGAGCAAACGATTACAGTAATGGATATCACAGCGCCAGTAATGAATGCACCGCCAGTGGCAATTGCAGTTCAATGTATTGGAGATGTTCCTGCAATGACAAACCTTGGTTATACTGACAATTGTGATCCTGCGGGAACAGTTGCGGGAGTTGACTTTAGTGATGGTGCAAGCTGTCCTGAAACAATTACACGTTCATGGACTTGGACGGATGCTTGTGGAAATGTTGCTACAACAGTAACGCAAACAATCACGGTTCAAGATACACAGGTTCCGGTTATCGCTGGAACGTCAGGACCAGCTGCTGTTCAATGTATTGGTGATGTGCCTGCAATGGTAAATTTAGGATATACCGATAACTGTGATGCGCCAGGAATGGCAACAGGAACAGATGTGTCTGATGGATTAACATGTCCAGAAACAATCACACGAACGTGGACATTTACTGATGCTTGTGGAAACAACGCAACAGAAACACAAACGATCACTGTTCAAGATACGCAAGTACCCGTTTTCACTGCACCACCTGCTGATTTAACGGTAGAATGTGTGGGAGATGTTCCAGCAATGACCGATCTTGGTTGGACAGACAACTGTGATGGAGCAGGAGATGTTACCGGAGCAGACGGAGGTTTAATTGGAGGTCCTTGTGGCGGAACAATTATGAGAACTTGGACGTTTACTGATGCTTGTGGAAACAACGCGTCAGTTACGCAAACGATCACTGTTGATGATACAACACCGCCAACTGCAAGTAATTTACCTGGTGCTGGTGGAGTTCCTCCTGCTGCAGATCCAACGGTTGTGACAGACGAAGCAGACAACTGTGGAATTCCAGTTGTTGCATGGGTTGGTGATGTAAGTGACGGAGGTGTTTGTCCAGAAATTATTACAAGAACGTATTCGGTAACGGATGCCTGTGGAAACCAAATTTTGGTAACGCAAATGTTCACGGTTGGTGATTTGGTTATTCCAACTGCAAGTAATCCGCTTCCAGCGAATGTTGAATGTATTGGAGATGTTCCAGCGACAGACCCAACAGTTGTAACGGATGAATCTGATAACGGAGCGTTACCAGTTGTAACTTGGGAAGACGATACATCAGATGGGCTGACATGTCCAGAAACGATTTTAAGAAGATACAGAGTAACGGATGATTGTGGAAACTTCATTTTCGTAACGCAAACGATTACCGTAATGGATATCACGGCGCCAATTATGAATGCACCACCAGCAGCAGTTGCAGTTCAATGTATTGGAGATGTTCCTGCAATGACAAGCCTTGGTTATACTGACAATTGTGATCCTGCGGGAACAGTTGCGGGAGTTGATGTTAGTAATGGTGCAAGCTGTCCTGAAACAATCACACGTTCATGGACTTGGACGGATGCTTGTGGAAATGTTGCTACAACAGTAACGCAAACAATCACGGTTCAAGATACACAGGTTCCGGTTATCGCTGGAACTCCAGGAGCAGTTGCTGTTCAATGTATTGGAGATGTTCCAGCAATGATAGATTTAGGATATATAGACAACTGTGATGCACCGGGAATGATAACAGGAGCAGATGTGTCAGACGGATTATCTTGTCCAGAGACAATCACACGAACATGGACGTACACTGATGCTTGTGGAAACAATGCAACGGTAACACAAATAATTACGGTTGACGATACAACACCTCCAACGGCATCAGACCCTGCAAATACAATTGTACTTGGTGGACCAATTCCATTAATGGACATAACTATTGTCGATGATGAAGCAGATAACTGTACTGTAAATCCAGTCGTGGCATTCGTAAGTGAGACAAGTGATAACAATCCTTGTCCAGAAACAATTACTAGAATTTATAGCGTAACGGATGATTGTGGAAACACAATTAACGTAACTCATTTGATAATAATCACAGATCCAATTTTACCAACAGGAACGCCACCAGCGGCAGTGAATGTTGAGTGTATCGGAGATGTTCCAGCAGCTGATCCATTGTTGATCATTGATGAAGCAGACAACCAAGGAATTCCAGTTGTTGCATTTGTTGGAGATGCATCAGATGGTTTAACGTGTCCAGAGACGATCACAAGAACGTATTCAATTACAGATTTATGTGGAAATGTTGTTCTTGTAACACAGTTAATTACTGTATTGGATATCACGAACCCAATAGGAGTAGTACCTGCGAATGTAAATGTTGAATGTATCGGAGATGTTCCAGTATCGAATATCTTGGACATTACAACTGAAGCAGACAACTGTACTGTAAATCCAATTGTTGCCTTTGAAGGTGATGTGTCTGACGGTTTATCTTGTCCAGAAACGATTACGAGAACGTATTCAATCACAGATGATTGTGGAAACCAAATTACGGTGGATCAATTGATCATTGTAAATGACGTAACGCCGCCAACAGGAATTGCGCCGGCGAATATTAACGTTGAATGTATTGGAGGTATCCCTGCTTGGGATGTCCTTGATATTACAACAGAAGCTGATAATTGTGCCGCAAATCCTACTGTTGCTTGGGTTGGTGATGTTTCTGACGGATTGTCTTGTCCAGAGACGATCACAAGAACGTATTCAATCACGGACGATTGTGGAAATCAAATCACGGTAGATCAATCGATCATTGTTAATGACGTGACGCCTCCAACAGCATCGAATCCAGCGCCGATTTCAGTGCCGGGCTCAAGCGATGTTCCAGTTCCAAATCCATTAGTAGTGATTGATGAATTGGATAACTGTACGGCAAATCCAGTTGTTGTTTGGGTGAGTGACGTATCTGATGGGAACATTTGTAACCTTGAAAATATCACAAGAACATATTCAGTAACGGATGACTGTGGAAATCAAATATTTGTAACACATGAAATCACGATTCTTGCGGTTCCAGCTCCAATTGATGCGGGTCCAGATCAGGTGATATGTGAGGGAGATCTTGTAACGATTGTTGCCGATAACCCATTAGGTGTTCCAATAGTATGGAATCCGGTAGTGCCCGTTGGGCCGTTTGATCCAGTTGTCACAACTGCATATATGGTAACTGCGGATAATGAAGGTTGTATTTCAACGGATGATATCACGATTACAGTCGAACCTGCACCGATAGTTAGTTTCATTGGAGATATTCTGTCAGGATGTGAGCCGTTGGAAGTAACATTCACAAATACTTCAACTTCGGTGAGTGGATTCACAAATTGTGTTTGGACGATCAATGGAGAGACATTAAATGGTTGTGGAAATGTAACATACACCTTCCAAAACGGCGGAACGTATGATGTGACATTAACCACGACTTCAGGAACAGGTTGTACATCTTCAGTTACGTATACTGATTATATCTACGTTGAAGAAACGCCGATTGCATCGTTCGTGCCTTCATCGAATCAATTGACTACGCTTAATACAGAAGTGCTCTTCGATAATACATCTATTGGCGCTGATAACTATGTATGGACCTTTGGAGATGATTTATCAACTTCTACATTAGAAAATCCAACATATCAATTCCCAATAGACGAAGGAGGGTATGAAGTTGAATTGATCGCATACTCACCTTTAGGATGTTCAGATACAGCTCGAATGGTGATTACTGTTGTTGAAGAATTGATCTTCTATGTGCCGAATTCATTTACGCCAGATGGAGATAGCTTCAATGAATACTTTCAAGCGATTTTCACTTCTGGATTCGATCCGTTTGATTTTGAATTATTGATCTTCAACAGATGGGGGGAAATTATTTGGGAATCTCACGATGACAGTATCGGATGGGATGGAACGTATGGTGCAGGTCAAAAACTTGTTCAAGATGGTGTTTACACTTGGAGGATTGAATTCAAGAAAACCGCCAATGATCAAAGAGTTTTAGTTACGGGGCATGTTACTTTGATTCGATAATAGATTAAATATTCAAAATCTAGATTGAGGGATGCTTTTAAGTGTCCCTCTTTTTTTGATTCCTATAGCATGATGGTAAAGTGAATTTATTACTGATTTAGCAATTTCTAAATCGTTAAATATCCGAAGTGCCTTGTATTATTATGCTGCCTTGAAAATCGCTCGTGTGGATCATTTAATCGTATCAGAAGTATCTTTTTTTATGTAACTTAGAACGGTTAAATACTAGGATAAAACGGTAAAGTTGAAGATTTAACAAACTGAAATAGTTTTGTTAATATTATTCACCTTAAGAGGCAACCCTTTTATTTTCCGTACGTTAAACATGCATAAACTAGAACCTACCATGAAAAATAACTTTTTAGTAGCGCTATCGATGATAACCTGCTTTACAGCGTATTCGCAAGAGGAAGTGAATCCTGTAGTTAGAACTAAAGGCGCGTCGGAGCAATCTCCAATTCCAACGACAGTCGAACGCAAAGCCATTCCTACCAAAGTGGTGCGTAAATCTAATTCTGTAACAATTTCTAAAAGAGCTGGTGAAACACAACGTGTTCATGATGCGGCTTATTATGTACAAGAAATTGCAGTAATCGACAACAACCTATCTGCTATCGATCAAAAAATTGCCTTTGTTAATGGTAACCCTCAGGAAAAGTTGAACGCACAATCTAACGGTTGGTTTGAGCAGATGGAGGATATTAAAACGCAATTAAACACGAAAAAAACCGACCTACAAGAGAAGTTAGCTAAACTTTGATATCTCCACTACTATGAAAAATATTCTACTTATTCTCACATTATTAGCTCCTTACTTGATATACGCACAAGGAGCTGATTGCGCCAGCATGGACCCCATTTGTACCGATGTCGGAGCGACATTTACGGCAAATACAGGAACTACATCTGAAGCTGGAAATGACTACGGATGCCTTATTACTCAACCGAACCCGAGTTGGTACTACTTCGAAGTAGCTACAAACGGAAATATCGACATGAGTTTGACAGCAGCTTCCGATATTGACTTTATTATCTGGGGACCTTTTGCAAACCTTGCTGCGGCTCAAGCAAATTGTGGTTCTTTAAGTGCAGCTCAAACAGTTGATTGTAGTTTCTCTGGAACAAATAATGAAACACCTTCAATTCCAGCTGCAGTGGCTGGTGAGGTTTATATCATGTTGATTACCAATTATGCAGCTGTTGTTCAAGACATAACTCTAACGCAAACTGGAGGGACTGGCTCTACAGATTGTAATATTGTAAACAACCCACCTTGTTTCATGAATTATTTTGAAGCAAACATTAGTGCTTGTGATGCTTTAACGGATACGTATGATGTAACAGGTCAAATTGACTTTGATGATCCACCGGCATTGGGTGATCTTA
>JBLHVW010000013.1:0-46472 GCA_047628775.1 Salibacteraceae bacterium
GTGGTTCTCATATTTTTTTTCGTGCATTTATTGCTCCACTTCATTATTCGTAACGAACGGTATATGAAGCGTTCTATCCCGAAGAGTGCTATGATTTCATATACAATGTTAGCTTCTGTTTTTTTTATACTATCATCAAAATAAATTTGAATTTTTAAATTACTTTCAGGGTGTTTTATTTATTTTAATCATTAAAATCTGAAATTTATTGATGACCAAAAAATATATGTATTTAAGACCAAATAAAAAAAAGCCGGTAAAGTAATCCAAATGCCATCTTTTACCTTTATTCTTATAATTATTCCAGCTAACATTAGTAATGCAAGTCCAAAAGATGAAATAATTAGAACAAAATAAATTTTAAGCCCTACTAACAAACCGAGAGCACCTATAATTTCTAATAATATGATTGTTAATCCTATTTTTTTAAGCCCGAATCTCTTAAATTCATCTTTCATATGTGGTGCTTTAAAATAGGAAAAAGCATAAACGAAAAAAGACAAACTTGATATTAAAATACATATTGTAAGCAAGTTCATACTTATTTATTTAATTGATGAATATGCTATAAAAACACTAAGGGCCAAAAGAATGAGAGATGGTAAATGTTTAATAAATGGATTACTTATTTTGAAATGAAAATATTGAGCTCCTATCATTAATAGCCCCATAAGAATAGATGGAATAAGAACTAATGAGGAATACCAAATACCCACAACAAGCAATGTAGCTAAAGATATTTTTGTTGTTCCTACAATATTTCGGGTTAAATCGCTCAATCCAAATTGGCTGAATTCTTTTAAGACATTATGAAACCTAAAAGTCCAAACATATACAACAGATATTGAAACAATAATTTGTGATAAATTCATTAAATTTTCCATTCTTTTTCTTTTTTTTAATCCTACTCATATGGCTTTTCGGTATTCGCCTAATTTTAACTGTTATTACAGTTTGATTTTTTTAAGTAATCTTGTATTCAATTGAAGCTAACGGTTTTCAGCTAAGAAGACTTAACCACATTGATCATTATCAAGCCCAACTACTCCACAATCAACAAATAATTGTTCTTTTTACCCTTGCTCAAAAGCACGTACTTATCATGAACCAATACCTCCGAAGTAATCATAAATTGATCGTTCACCTTTTCCTTGTTCACAGAAATCGCGTTTCCTTTCAACTCACGTCTTGCTTCACCATTTGAAGCTAAGAAATCCGTTTTTGCTCCTAGAGCATCAATGATTCCAAGTCCAGCATCCATGTCAGCGCGAGAAACTGTTGCGAATTTGAATGCTCCTTTCATTGCTTCAAAAGCAGGAACACTAAATGCCTTTATCTCTTCGTTGTTCGCCTTTCCGAAAACCAAGTTCGTTACTGCAATAGCTTCCGTCAATGCGTCTTCACCATGCACACGACGTGTAATATCGGCAGCCAATTCTTTCTGTAATTTTCTCAAGTACTCGGCCTCTTTGTGCTCATTTATAAGCGTTTCTATCTCTTCTTGGCTTTTTAGCGTAAAGATCTTAATGTATTTCTCTGCATCTTCATCGGACGCATTGAACCAGTATTGGTAGAATTCATAAGGCGATGTCTTTTCAGCATCCAACCAAACGTTTCCACCTTCGGTTTTTCCAAACTTCGTTCCGTCTGCTTTTTTGATCAATGGAGTTGTAACAGCGAATGCTTCTCCCCCACCTTTTCTACGAATCAATTCAGTTCCCGTCACAATGTTTCCCCATTGATCAGAGCCTCCCAATTGAACAATACAATCTTTGTGGGTGTTCAAATAATAGAAATCGTAGCCTTGAACCAATTGGTACGAAAACTCAGTAAACGACATTCCCGTTTCCAGTCGTGACTTCACAGAATCCTTTGCCATCATGTAATTCACAGACATGTGCTTTCCAATATCACGGATAAAGTCCAAGAAATTCATTTCTTTGAACCAATCGTAATTGTTGACCATCTCAGCGGCATTTTCACCACTTTCGAAATCCAAAAACTGCTCCAATTGCTTTTTAACACACGCAACATTATGGTCCAGTGTTTCAGTATCCAATAAATTTCTTTCTTGCGATTTCCCAGAAGGATCACCGACCATTCCTGTTGCTCCACCAACCAACGCATACGGTTTGTGTCCTGCCCGTTGGAAATGAACGAGGGTCATTATCTGAACCAAACTTCCAATGTGCAATGAATCTGCAGTAGGGTCAAAACCAATGTATCCCGAAGATACTTTCTTGTTCAACGCCTCTTCTGTTCCAGGCATTATATCGTGGATCATTCCCCTCCACTTCAACTCTTCAATAAAATTCTTAGGCATTTTGACTACTTCGTAAGGTTCTTAAATACTTCCTCTAATGATTTCTGTTCTGCACGCAACGTGATTGCGAGGATATCGTTTTCTTGGGCAAATTTAGCAACAGCTTTTCTTAAATCAATATTTTCTTTTGATTCAAGAAGCCATCCGTTTTTCACCTGTTCAATTTTTCCAACTCCCGGAATTTTCTTCAACAAGCTTTTTGAAACGGTTCCTTCAAACTCTGCATAAACAGTCAGTTTTGACCCGACGAGTTGAAGATCGGCAGCTTTATCATCCGCTACAATTTCACCTTTGTTTATAATCACAATTCGATCACAAATGGCTTCAACTTCTTGCATAATGTGCGTCGACAGCATAACGGTCTTTTCTCTTCCGATGCTCTTGATTAACTCTCTGATTTCCACCAATTGATTGGGATCCAAACCAGAAGTAGGCTCATCAAGAATTAAAACATCAGGATCGTGAATGATCGCTTGCGCTAATCCAACACGTTGGCGGTACCCTTTTGACAATTGACCGATCTTTTTGTTTTGTTCCACTTCAAGACCGACCTTTTTAATCATTTCGGCAACGCGCTCTTTCAAATTCTCGACTTTGTAAATATTCCCTACAAACGTCAAATATTCTTTAACGTACATGTCCAAATACAATGGATTATTTTCTGGCAGGTACCCGATTAATTTACGCGTTTCCAATGAGTCATTTGAAACGGGCAACCCACACACCTTAACTTCTCCACTTGAAGCAGAGATAAAGCCTGTAATGATTTTCATCGTTGTAGATTTACCGGCCCCGTTTGGCCCTAAAAAACCAACGATTTCACCGCTATTCACCTTGAAAGAAATATCTTTCACGGCCGCTTGGCTTCCGTAATATTTAAATAGATTTTTAACCTCTATGGACATGTGTTAGAATTTGATTGAACGAATTTAAGGAATATTCGAAGACTAGTTGATTGATGAATTTAAAGTTTTCAAAATAATAACAGTTCTAATTGTGATTGGTTACGAATTCAAAGATTAAAGTATTCAAGGATATCACGTTTTTCCTGCTTATTTTTGCTCCAATGTCAGAAAAGGGTAAAGTATTAAAGTCTACGGGGAAATGGTACATCGTTGAATTAAACGATGGCAGCATTGTGAATTGTAGAATTCGTGGAAAAATGCGATTGGATGGGCTTCGAACAACGAATCCAGTGTCCGTTGGTGATGTCGTTATTCTTTCTGAGAAGGAAGATGAGGAGGGAAATCGAGTGATTGATGATTTTGAAAAGCGAAGAAATTACATCGTTCGAAAATCGACGAACCTGAGTCATCAGAAACAGATTATTGCGGCAAATATTGACCGTGCTTATTTGTTGGTTACGATCCATTCGCCAGATACACATTTGGCTTTTATTGATCGTTTTTTGGTTGCAGCGGAATCGTTTCGAATTCCAACAACGCTTTTATTCAATAAGATTGATCAATATTCAGAAGATGATTTGGAATATATCGACGCCTTGATTTATATGTATGAAGGGATCGGCTATCCGTGTCACAAAGTTTCGGCGTTGAATAAAGAAAATGTTGATTTTCTTAAGAATGAGATCAATGGCAATCAAGTTGTGATTTCAGGCCATAGTGGTGTTGGGAAAAGCACGCTTGTCAACGCGATTGATTCTAAGATGAACATTCGAACGGGTGAAATATCGGAATCACATCTGCAAGGAAAGCACACAACCACGTTTGCCGAAATGCACAAGTTAACGACCGGTGGATATATCATTGACACACCCGGAATTCGCGCTTTTGGAATTATAGACATGGACAAGACGGTTATTTCGCACTACTTCCCCGAAATGAGACGTTTAATGGACCAATGCAAGTTCAACAACTGTCAACATATCAACGAGCCGAAATGCGCCGTAAAGGAGGCGTTGGAAAATGAGCAACTGGACGAAAGTCGCTACATGACCTATGTTCAATTGATGGAGGAAGATGAAAATGACATCCACCGAAAAAACATTTACGGTTGAGAGTTCTCGTTCAACGCGTTAGTGAAGCTTCGGTTAAAATTGATGGGAAAATTCATGGAGCCATTGATCGAGGCTTGCTTTTGCTTATCGGAATTGAAAATGACGACACAGAAGGCGATGCCAATTGGATTTCACAAAAGATTGTAAATCTCCGAATCTTCAGCGATGAAGCTGGAAAAATGAATCTATCTTCGGCTGACATTGGAGGAGAATTCTTGGTGATTAGTCAATTTACATTGCACGCATCAACCAAGAAAGGCAATCGACCGAGCTACATAAAAGCGGCACGACCTGAGACCGCAATTCCTTTGTATGACTATTTTGTTGAACAAATGAAAAAGTCTGAACATAAAGTGGAAACGGGCGTTTTTGGAGCTGACATGAAAGTGGGCTTAATCAACGATGGTCCTGTTACAATTTGGATCGATTCGAAAAATAAAGAATAAGATGAAACATTTAACTTCAATCGTATTGCTAACATTCGCATTTAACGCGACTAGTCAAACGATTATTACAGAAGCTCCTTCTGTTTCGGCGAGTGCAGTTACTGTTCCTAAAAACGGCTTTCAAATTGAGTCTACTTTAACCTTTAGTAGTACTAACGAATTCGCTCCATACAAGAGCTATACCTTCGGAATGCCCACTGCCTTGTTTCGATTTGGTCTTTTCGAAAAATTTGAATTGAGAGCAACTGGAACCTTTAATATTTTTCATAACGATTTATTCATAGATCCGACTAGATATAAAGTTAGAGACATTGGTATCGGTGCCAAATATGAAATTCTAAACAAACCTGAGGGAAAAACACAAATGGCGGTAATTGCTCATTTTAATTTCTGGAATCAAGACAATCCTTATAAGGCTGCCTCTATAGATTATGCACTCAACCATAATTTTAACGACAGACATTCAGTTGGATTCAATTTAGGCACTAGAATAGATTGGCGGGCGAATAACGACTCCTTCTCTCAAGTAATAACAACATTTCGTTCATCCTTAATTTATAATTTTTCTGTAAATGACAAAATCACGCTTTTTGGAGAAGTTTATGGTGCTACTGCGGAATGGGCACAAAAAAGCCCCGGGTTCGAATACAAAAGTGGATTTCAAAATAGCTTTGGTGCCGATCTAGGAATATTATACTTGCTTCGAGATAACATTCAACTTGATGCTGCATTTGGAGCGTCATTGGATGGTGAGCGCTTTAACGGATCCCTCGGATTCAATATCCTCCTCAATTCAAAAAAGAAGTAATGGAAATCAAAGAAGCTCAAAAAATCGTCGACGATTGGATCAATGAATACGGAGTTCGTTACTTCGATGAAATGACCAATACCGCAATGCTGATGGAAGAAGTCGGTGAAGTTGCACGAATCATGTCGCGCCGATACGGTGAACAAAGCGAAAAGGAAAGTGATAAAGGCAAAGACCTTGGAGACGAAATGGCAGACGTTATGTTTGTTCTTATCTGTTTAGCGAACCAAACCGGAATTGATCTTGAAGAGGCGATGCGCAAGAACCTTGAAAAGAAAACGAAGCGTGATCATTCGCGGCATAAGGAAAATCCGAAGCTGAAGGGTTAATTGGATGTTAGGAATTAGGGTTTAGGAATTAGGGTTTAGGAATTAGAAGTTATGGGTTATGAATTATAAGTTAGGGCTTAGATAGTTTTTAGGGTGAACTGCCGAACTTAAAATTCACAAAATCAATTCTTACTGTTTTATATATTCCTCGTAATCGAGCATACTTTGTGCAACAATTTCCTTCGCTTTTTTAGCATTCTGAAAATCAGCTACCTCAACCGTTTTGTTTTCTAGCTTTTTGTAATCCTCAAAGAAATTTTTCAGTTCTTTAAAAAAGTGTTCTGGTAATTCAGATATGTCGTTGATGTGGTTCACACTCATATCGTTTGAAGCAACGGCAATTATCTTGTCGTCCATTTCGCCACCATCCATCATTTGCATAACACCAATCACTCTAGCCGATACAATGCACATTGGGACAATTGTAATTTGCGAAAGAACGAGAATGTCTAAAGGATCTTTATCGTCGCAATAGGTCTTAGGAATGAAACCATAGTTCGCTGGATAATACATGGATGAGAACAATACGCGATCCAACATCAAGAGTCCTGAATCTTTGTCGAGCTCGTATTTTGCTCTGGTATTTTTTGGAATTTCAATGATTCCATTTACTACTGAAGGAGCATCTTCTCCAATTTTAACTTTATGCCAAGGATTGTTTTGGTCTATGTTCATTTACATGTTTAATTTGAACAAAGATAGGGTTGAGTGCAGGGTTTCGTGTGTTATTTTTTCTTAAAAAGGAAGGAATTAGAGCCGGAGGTTTAGAGTACAGCGATTATACCCCAGTTATTAACTTCGACGCCACAACCTTATCAATAGGAAAAGTGAACATTTCTTCCGTCAAATCGGAAATAGAAACCCACCTAAACTTCTCTCCTTCTTCGGTTAACGGAAAAGTATGATTTGAAATAGGAATGGCGTCAAAATCAATTTTCGAAACCTGATAGTAAAACGAAAACAGTTGATCATTTTGTTGAAAAGCAGACGACTCAAAGAAATCATTAACATAAAAAAATGCGCCGATTTCAGCATCGAGGTTCATTTCCTCTTTGATCTCGCGAACAAGAGTTTCTTTGTGTCCTTCGCCCCAATTCAATCCACCACCGGGAAATTTCGTCATTGAAACTCCGCGACGTCGCTCATCTGAAACTAGGACTTCATTGTTGGGATTAATTATTATTCCGTAAACGCGGAGGTTGAAAGTTCTCATTTTTGAATTTATGTTTCTAATTTAAACCAACATCACATTTGACAAAAAACATTGGATCTCCTTAGTGAAGTAAAGGTCTTATAATCAAATATAATCATTCATATCTACTGCAATTCTCACTGTCCCTTTTTGGTTGAAACCAATGGTAATAGCTGAATGCATGTTTGTGTAGCATCCACATCATAACAACTCCGATAAAAATAACACAAGAATAAATGACCATGACAATTCTTACTCCATCATAAGTTGAATCATAGGCTATTGCAGATAGATCAAAGAAGGTCATGACAATTGCAGACAATAACCAAATAACTCCTGAAAGAAAAAATGGGCCAGAAAAACTCCAAATTTTCACGGCTATATAAAAAGAAATAGCAACCGAAATTAAAGGTTCAATTCTAAAATCAATAAAGAATTCATACAAACCAAGTAACTCAAATAGAATAAAAAAGCCGACGATAAAACTTACGAGCCGATGGTAGAATTTAAAATAATTTCTAAGTTCAAGTGAAGGCTGCGAGGCTAGCGCTTTTCTTAAGGTTTCAAGATCAACTTCTTCCTTAAATTCTTCATACAATTCCGACTTTGAGGCACCACTTCGAATACCCTTTATTATTTGAGAATTAAGTTGCTTAATCGTCATTATATTTGATTGGTATTGTAAACGTGGCGGTTCTATTGATTATTCCGCAACTTGAACTCTCATTTTTAACTTTTCGTCCGTTCCTTCAACCCAGGACTGAACAATATAGTAATCATCACCCGTTTTAATAATCTGATTGTAGACCCAAACTTTGGGCAGCGCAACAGCATTACTGCGTTTTGGTTTCAACTTATACGTGCACTCATTGATCCACTTCAACTTAAACTCAAACGTTTTCCCATCTACAATCTCGGCTTGCATATTTTTAGTTCTAACCAAACGATAATCCTCGTAATTCTTATCAATCAATAAGAATTTTCCTGTTTTGTACTTTTCACAATCTTGAGCAGTCGAAACTCCTGACAAGAATAAAAAGTATAGTATAAGTCCTGCTATTTTCATAATTTCTCTAAAATTGTTTTAATATCTGGTTTGAAGTATTGATCTGACTTCAACACTTTTCCATCTTCTCGATAGATTGGGTTCCCATCTTTATCCAATTTACTCATGTTTGAACGCTGAATTTCTTCGAATACCTCAACAATTTTGTCCTGCATTCCGTGCTTTAAAATCGTTCCGCAAAGAATATAAAGCATATCGCCTAAAGCATCGGCCACTTCAACCAAATCTCCATCTTGAGCTGCTTCTAAATACTCTTCATTCTCTTCGGCCATTAACTTGAAACGCAACATGATATCAGCTTCTGTAAGCTCAACTGTTGGTGAATAGTTGTTGCTTATTTTAAAAGCCTTGTGAAATGTTTCTACTGCTGCTATCGTGTCTTTAAGTTCCATATTTCATTGTTTGGTACAAAGATTGCAATTCAATGAGTAGGTAACAAGAATTTAATTTGAAATAAAAAGAGAGTTATCAACGTTTAATAAATAAGTTATTATGTTATGCATACATAACTAAACAAAGGAAAAAAGAAGGCCAATTGTAGTACAAACCAAAATCAGAAACCATGAAAAATGTAGTAATTGCAGTAATCTTGTCGATGTTAGCGGCTCCATCTTTCGCTCAGAAAAAAGAAAAATTCGCAACATTCGGATTCAATGGCGGTATAAATCGCTCAAACTTATCCTTCTCTTCACAACAAACGAACGGCGATCAAATAACAAATGGAAAAGGATATCGATTTGGACTAATTTCAAATTTTCAATTCACACAAAAGTTTTCAATCGCCCCGAAAGCCGAGTTGTCATTTGGATCAAGTGCATTCTCATCGAGCACCGAAGAACTTGTAAGTCCAAACAACTTAGAAATTCTAGGACATCTTAAATTCAAATTGAGAAAAGGGAGTTTGAGTCCTTATATAATTGTAGGTCCAAATTTGAGAATTCCAATTCAAGGAGCGAACAGAGACGATCTTATTCCGACAAAGCAAAACGTAGCTTTGGACATCGGTTTTGGACTTGATGTTCCGATCTTTAAATACAGAATTTCACCAGAAATCCGTTATTCATTTGGATTGATGGACATTAACCGAGACGCGAGTGTAAGTGGCTTGAAATACCATAACATCGCTCTCGTACTGAATCTTTCGGGAAGAAAATAACCTTAGCAATGCTGCTTCGATCGTCATCGGAGCAGCATCTTTTTTAGTGCTCAGTTGTCACCAAGTGAGAAGTAACAACTCTAAATCCAACTGTTGGATGAGCCTCCTTAAACTCTTTTACACTTTCATTTCTAATATCAAATCCTGGGGAATACCAATCTCCTCCAACGGCTTGATCCCCGTCTGAAATCATTTCGGAAACATTTCCATTCATGTTATAAAATCCGTATTGATTTGGCCAATAAGACCGTGCGGGAGCAGTAACATCCGCTCCATCCTCGGATGAAGAGCCATAGATTCGATGGGATTTGTCAACAAACTCAATTTCTCCAGTTTCTAAATTTCGAGTTAGATTTTGAGTACCAATCTGCAAATGATTCGCTAAGACCAAACCCTTGTCATTTCTTAAAAAAGGACCTTCCCAAGAATAAATACTCGAATGGTCGTTCCCTCTTGCCGCCCTCATCCATTCCGCTCGTGTTGGAATTCTAAACTTCAAACTTAATTCGCCTCCAGATGCAACTCTGTACTTTTCCGTCAGCCATTCGCAATACAATTCCGCCGCTTCTTTTGTAATGTTTACAACTGGATAATCGTGATACGCTGGATGGTTGTGATAATAATCTTTGAAACCATTGTTCTCCCATCCAAATGATGTATTCCACAACGTTGAATCTATGTTGGCAATCTGTAACTTCTCGAGTTCACCCTTCATTTTCAAGTCAATTAAAAACTCCTTGTATTGAAGATTCGTTACTTCCGTAGTACTCATATAGAAAGCTTGAACCGTCGTTGTATCGCTATCAATGACTATTGACCCGCTTGGAACATAATTACAAAAACCGTTTAAAGACTTTTTGGCTTGTTTGGAAGATGGCTTTTTCTCAGCAGTAAAACTCATTAAAATTGCGACCACGAAAAGTACTGTGATTAGTAGAGAAGTTTTCATATCAAAAAAATTGGTTTGTTTCCATCTATTAACGACGACCACAATATTAGTTACAAATAAGATCTCAAAACCACCTCTTGATTTGCTTAGATTCCATACTTTTGATCTCTCATGATTTCAGGCATCAAGCATATTCTTAAAAAGCACCTTAAATTTTATAAGGTAAGGCACCGCTTAAAACTCAATATCCGAGTTCGTCAGCACACTTTAATAGAATATTACCAAGCTAAAATGGTCTCCGATGATCTCCCAGACATTCAAAATACAGGCTTAAAAATATTCTCTCAATTTGAAGAGGATGGATTGCTTCTCTATGTTTTTTCATTAATTGGAATGACAAATCGAACTTTTATTGAATTTGGATCGGATGATGGAATCAACAGTAACTCCGCGAATTTGTATTACCATCATGAATTCCACGGACTATTCATGGACGGGAATCCACATGCACTCCATAGAGGATCTTACTTCTTTGACAAATACCGAAATGCCAAAAAAGTGCCGCCTGTATTTAAAGAGGCGATGATTACCGCTGAGAACATTAACGAGTTGATCGAATCGGCTGGGTTTGAAGGTGAAATCGGTCTTTTATCTATCGATATTGACGGAAATGATTACTGGGTTTGGAAGGCAATGGAAGTTGTTTCCCCACAAGTAGTTATCATTGAAACGCACAACGAATTTGGAATGAATGACATCGTTGTTCCTTACGATCCAGAATATTTCTATCCTGGTAAACATCCTGATTACCACGGAGCTTCTCCCGTCGCAATGACCAAGTTGGCAAAGAAAAAAGGATACCGTTTGGTTGGCGCAAATGAACTTGGATTTAACTTTATCTATGTTCGCGAAGACCTTGTTCCAAACGAACTTCCTGAAGTTTCTGTTGAATCTTTATTGACACATCCTTCTAATACCGAAGCTCAAGCGCGGTTTGAAGCGATTAAAGATTGGGATTACGTTACTGAGTAGACTTCTTTAAATTTGAATTAAGCACGTAGTGAGGGTATAGCGCATAAATATACTATATTGACTGATTAGTGCCATTTGAAAATAGAACTAAATGAGAAACCTACTTCTAATAATCTTAATCTCCCTAGCAGGAATTAACCTGAAAGCCCAAACCAACCTCGACTCCCTTTACAGCGTTTGGCAAGACGAAACGCAAGCAGACTCCAGCCGAGCTAAGGCCTATAAGGATTACATCAGTAAAGGTTATCTATATTCCAACCCAGATACCGCTTTCATTTTAGCCAAAAACCTACTACGCTTTGGCGAAGAACAGCAATATGAAAAAGCGAAAGCAAAAGCATACAACCTCATGGGTAGTTCTAAATATCTAAAATCTGATTTCCTCAGTGCACTAAACTACTTTCAACGCAATTTGAAGATTTATCAAGAAATAGGAGATCTTGAAGGCAGCGCTAATACAGCAAACAACATGGGTTTAATTTACAGTAGTTTAGGGAACTCTCCCAAATCACTATTCTATTACCATAGCAGTTTGAAGAAGTATGAAGAAATTGGAAATAAAAGAGGTATTGCTACTGCCTTAAACAATATCGGGAGTATTTTCAAAAATCAAAAAGATTACCCCAAAGCACTAGACTATTACCAGCGTAGTAAGAATCTTTTAGAAGAAATTGGAGATAAAAGAGCCAGATCTTCTGCCATGGGAAATGTTGGAGTCATCTACTACCAACTCAAGGAATATCCAAAAGCGCTAGAGTATTACCAAAGTAGTTTGAAGCTTAAGCAAGAAATTGGAGATTTAAATGGCGAAGCGCTTACAATAAACAATATTGGGAATATCCACCAAATGCAAGGAGATTACGCTAAAGCAATGGACTTTTACCAGCGCAGTTTGAAAATTAGAGAAGAAATTGAAGACAAATGGGGCACCGCTAACTCTTTAAACAATATTGGGTCTGTATACCAAAATCAAGGAGACCACCCTAAAGCGTTGGAGTACTGTAAAAAGGCACTGGTATCTTACGAAGAGATTGGTGCAATGAATGAAGAATTAGTTGCCTGTCAGTGTGTGTATGACAATTATAAAGCAATGGGCAATAGTAGTAAAGCATTGGAATACCACGAACAAATGCTCGTTCTAAAGGATAGCATTTTTAACGAAGAAAACACCAAAAAGCTTACCCGTCTTGAGATGCAATATGAGTACGATAAAAAAGAAACTGCAGCGAAGATAGAGCAAGAAAAAAAGGATGCCATTGCTGCGGAAAAACTCAGACGCAATGAGCTGATAAGAAATGGATTTATTGGAGGTTTTGGAATTGTGTTATTGTTTGCGATTGTATTTCTGAGCCAACGCAACAAAATCAAAAAAGGCAAAAAACAAAGTGACGGACTCTTGCTCAATATTCTACCAGCCGAAGTAGCCGAGGAGCTCAAAGCCAAAGGCGCAACCGAAGCCAAACAATTTGATGAAGTCTCCATTCTATTTACTGATTTTAAAGGCTTTACTGCCATGTCAGAGAGGCTCAATCCAAAAGAGTTGGTGCATGACTTGAACGTCTGTTTTTCTGAGTTTGATAAAATCACCACCAAGTACGGAATTGAAAAAATAAAAACCATTGGTGATGCATATATGGCTGCATGTGGTGTTCCAATACCAACACTCGATCATGCTAAAAGAACAGTGCTGGCTGCGCTAGAAATGGCTGAATTTGTAGCGGCAGAGAAACAGAGAAAAGAAGATCAAGGCCTGCCATTCTTTGAAGTTCGAATTGGCATCAATACAGGACCCATTGTAGCCGGAATTGTAGGTGTGAAAAAATTTCAATACGACATTTGGGGGGACACCGTCAACACAGCCAGCCGCATGGAAAGTTCAGGAGAAGTAGGCAAAGTGAACATCAGTGAAGCGACCTACGATCTGCTAAAAACGGATCCAGAATTTGCCTTTGAAAGTCGCGGAAAAATAGAAGCGAAAGGAAAAGGAGAAATAGAAATGCATTTTGTGAATTTGAAAACAGAAAAGTATAAAACAACTGTTAATTAAAGCACTAGCAAGAATTGAAAACCAGAGTGTGAAAGAGAATAAGGGAATTTTCCTGTCAATATTTGGTAGAATGCGATGGCAACGATCAGCTGTTACATTTGATTTTAGACAATCGTAATGAAAAATTGAAGATGCGCCATCCTCGATAAAGATTCTATTTAATAATGCTATCTGATGGCAACGGAAACAACTTTTCAAAAGCATCATACACCAACAAGTGCAATGCATCACCATGATCCAGTTCCTTTCTAAACTTAAAAGATAGGTTTGAAGAATTTACCTTTTTCAATTTCTTGTACAATGCCTTAGCGTCCTTTTCCATCACTTTACCTTCTTTCCCTACTCCAACGAAAATTGACATTTCGTCACTAATCTTTACATCCGCGAAATCCAAAAGTGATTGATCGTCCCACCAAAGGCTCGGGCTAATAATGATATAATTATCGAAGAGCCCTGGCTTTTTCAACAGAATTTCAGTCACCAATAATCCCCCAAGAGATTGCCCGATAATGGTTTTTATAGAACTAGTACGATACATTTCTTGGATCTTTGGCTGCAATTCCTTTTCAATAAACATCATGAAATTTTCCGATCCGCCAGACGTAGGAAAATCTATTTTGTCTTTTGCTATTGACGTTGGAAAGGTGAAATCGCGTTTTCTGTCCACATTGGAAATTCCGATAACAATACTCTCTGGAAGCATATCGATCCATGGATACGATCCAAATTGAACCAATCCTGAGATGTGAATAAAATCCTCTTCCGCCGAACCGTCCAGCAAATAAATCACATTGTACTTTCGCGTTGAATCAGTAGGATAAGAGGAGGGAAAATAAACATTAATTGTTCATTTCTCTTCCAGTTCAGTCGAGTAGAATTCAACTGATTCACCAATTGTGAACGGTTTAATTGAAGTCGAATCGTTTTGTGAGAATGCCAAAACCGGAAGCATAACCGCCCATAAAATCAATACACTCGATCTCCAAATCATTCTTTTCATACCTCCAATTAATAATTCCATACTTATTCCTTCCCAGGATTCATCACCCTCGTTTGATGTCTAATTGATTCTTGGTGAATTGCATCCATTATTTTCCGTACAAAATGAGCCGTCAAATTGTAATCATCGCTGTGTTCCAATCTAGAATTGATGATTTTTTTCCAATGTTCTTCTTGCAGAATCGTAATGTTATTTTCTCTTTTCAATTGACCAACTTCTTCGCTTAAGAGCATTCGTTCACTCAATAAATCAAACAATCTATCGTCCAAAGATCCAACGCGCGAGCGGATATCATCGATTTTCCCAGCTATGTCAGTTGACACTTCATGCGATCTTAAAATCAATTGATCCATCATTTCTGACCAACGCTGTGGTGTCACTTGTTGCGCTGCGTCCGACAATGCGTTATCTGGATCTGGATGCGATTCAATCATCAATCCATCAAAATTCAAATCCATCGCTTTTTGGCTTACTTCCAAAAGTAAATCGCGGTTTCCAGTGATGTGGCTTGGATCACAAATGATTTTTGTTTCAGGCCTGCGTTCTTTCAAGGCAATTGGAATTTCCCAACTCGGAACATTTCTGTATTTCGCATGGTTGTACACTGAAAAACCCCTATGAATTCCTGACAAATCTCTTAGTCCAGCAGTTTCGAATCGTTCAAACGCTCCCAACCATAATGACAAATCTGGATTGACAGGATTCTTAATCATAACTGGAACATTTGTGCCTCGTAAAGCATCTGCGATCTCTTGAACAGTGAAAGGATTTACGGTTGTTCTTGCTCCAATCCACAACACATCAACTCCGGCTTTCAGCGCCATTTCGACGTGTTTTGCATTCGCAACTTCTGTAGTGACTTTCAACCCCGTTTCTTTCCCTGCATTTACAAGCCATTCCAATCCAACTTCCCCTACTCCTTCGAACGAATTTGGACGCGTACGTGGCTTCCAAATCCCAGCTCTTAATGCGTGAATTTTACCTGTTGCTTTTAAGTCCAAGGCCGTTTGTAAAACCTGCTCTTCACTTTCTGCACTGCATGGCCCTGAAATTTGCACAGGACGCCCGTATACGTCTAACCAGCTCATAATTTTTATTATTTAATTCAACTTCAAATCGCATTAAATTGGTTCTTTAAAGGTATTCAATTGTTCACTGAAACCTCGTTTATTTCGCATAAAAAAAGTCTCTCTCAGTTAAACCGAGAGAGACTTTAATTTTTAAATATGTCAATTTCTTCCCAGCTAGTAAAATCTAGTTAGCCACCAAAGAATTAATTTGTTTTGAATTTGTGTTTTCATTGTTACAAATCTTTCACATTATTTAATTCAAATCCTAATCTTCTCGAAAAAAAGAGTGAATTAATTTGGTATCTAGCTTCGAAGAGCGCGAGGTTTAGTTGCATCAGAACACAGCTCTAATTAGACTTTCGCGACTTTGCCTACCTGCGTTAACACTTGTCTTCAAAAGCTTGGCTTTTTCTTCAGCGGTTAAAAATCAAACACAGCAATTCCAGAATTAAAAATATTTTACCTACTCTAAGAAAAAAAAACACATTTAATTTGTTTCCTTGAAAATAAAAGCGAAATATTTGTGCTCATGAACAGAACAACACAAAATATGAATTGGTGGCACTCAACGAACAGTTGGTGTGCGTGGCTCGGTTTATAATTTGATCTCATATTTGTAAAACGGCTTATCTCACCAGATAGGCCGTTTTTTTTGTTCCCTACTTTTTTCCCAATTCCCTTTTTAAATGAAAATTCATTCTCAAACCATACAATTCAATGCCGACCTTTACACTCCCGTCAATCTCTACTTGGCAGTGAGAAACAATTATCGAAAAACGTGTTTGCTCGAAAGCAACGATTACCATTCCAGGCAGGACAGCAAATCGTTCATTGGATTGGAACCCATCGTTGAAATAAAACAAATCGATTCTAAAATTCAAATCTTTCAAAAAGACGAAATGAGAGAGATTCAGTTGAATTCAGAAGCTTCTCATTCGAGCCAAATTCAAGAAATACTGAGTTCTTATGAATTCAACACCGACAAATTCAATGGTTTCTTTGGCCGACTTGGTTTCGAACATTCTCTCCATGACGAAACACACATCAGCCCATCCGAAAGCGATTTAAACCTGCCATCTCTCCATTTATTTCTATTCAAATACACCATCGTAATTGATCATTTTACGAGCGAAGGATTCTTAATCGAAAACAATTTCTCTCCAACTTTCGAAATAGAAGACTTGAGTCAAATCCTCAAAAATAATTCGGCAAACTCACTTCCCTTTGAACTGTTTGGGAACGAAAAATCGGAGTTTAGTGATTCTGAATTTGAGCAACTCGTTCAAGAAGGAATTG
Organism: Salibacteraceae bacterium; assembly: GCA_047628775.1. GTDB lineage: Bacteria > Bacteroidota > Bacteroidia > Flavobacteriales_D > Crocinitomicaceae > UBA4466. The sequence continues at coordinate 16,672 of JBLHVW010000013.1, forward strand.
AGCACTGTAAACGAGGAGATGTCTTCCAATTGGTTTTGTCCAACGCATTTCATCAATCCTTTTTTGGAGATGACTTTGAGGTTTACAGAACGCTTCGTCAATTGAATCCTTCGCCGTATTTGTTTTATTTCGATTTTGAGGAATACAAACTTTTTGGGTCGTCACCAGAAGCACAATTGGTCATTAAAAAAGGCAAAGCTGAGATTCATCCCATTGCGGGAACTGTCCCGAAAACGGGCGTTGAAGAATTTGATGCTCTGCAACTTCAGTTCTTGATCGAAGACGAAAAGGAAAACGCTGAACACACCATGTTAGTCGATTTGGCACGGAATGACTTGAGTAGAGATTGTACAAACGTTCAAGTTGATTCCTACAAAGAAATTCAGAGTTTCAGCCATGTTTCGCATTTGGTTTCGAAGGTGACAGGAGATCTAAGAGAGGACAAAAGCTTCGAATCTTTGAGTCATTCTTTCCCAGCCGGAACGCTTTCCGGAACGCCGAAGCCAAGAGCTTTAGAACTCATTAATAAATACGAAAAAACGAGTCGTGACTTTTATGGAGGTGCCATTGGAATGATTGGATCGAATGGAGATTTGAACATGGCCATTGTCATCAGAAGCATCCTCAGTAAGAACAACAATTTGCATTATCGAGCGGGAGCTGGAGTTGTCTTGGATTCAAATCCACAAAGAGAAACGCAAGAAGTCCACCATAAATTGGCCGCAGTTCGAAAGGCGATTGCACAAACGCAGTTAAATCATTCACAAATTAAAAAACAACAAGCGCTATGAAGATTGCAGTGATAGACAATTACGACTCGTTTGTTTTTAATTTGGTTCGGTACCTCAATGAAATCGAAAATGTTGAAACGATCGTCCAACGAAATGACAAAATCGATTTCAATGAACTTAATTCTTGCGAAGCAATTTTACTTTCTCCTGGGCCAGGAATCCCATCTGAAGCAGGTAATCTAATTGAAGTAATTAACAAGTACCATTCTCAAAAACCAATTCTAGGTGTATGTCTCGGCCATCAAGCCATTGCAGAATATTTTGGAGCAGAACTCAAATGTATTGATATTCCAATGCATGGGAAATCTTCAATCGTCAAACATCAAGACGGGGATGAAATCTTTAATTCAATTCCAATAGAATTTACCGTTGGACGCTACCACAGTTGGTCAATCGAACACGACCTGCCTTCCGAAATCATGGCCACAGCCTTTTCAGATGACAACGAGATTATGGCCCTTAAACACAAAATCCTCCCCCTAAAAGGCGTTCAGTTTCATCCAGAATCTATTCTCACTCCTCACGGACGAACAATGATCAACAACTGGGTAACATCACTTTTAAAACCAAATTAGAATGAATCATTTATTGGAAAAAATTATGGCCGCAGAAACCTTCTCTTCAAAGGAGGCAAAGGATTTCATTTATAGCATCGATGAAGAAAAATTGAACTCAGAAACGATAGCGGCGATATTGGTAGGAATTCAAATTCGCGGAATTCAATTGCAAGAGTTGGTTGGCTTTCGATCGGCGTTACTGGAACTCTGCAACCCAATTGAATTGGATTCAAGCAACGCAATTGACCTTTGTGGAACGGGAGGCGATGGTAAGAACACCTTCAACATTTCAACAACAAGCGCGTTGATTTTAGCTGCGATGGGCAAGAAAGTCATCAAACATGGAAATTACGGCGTGAGTTCAACGTGCGGATCGTCGAATGTTTTGGAAGAACTTGGGTTTGTATTCAGTTCAAAAAATGAAGATCTCACGAACGCTTTGTCAAAGCAGAATATATGTTTTCTCCATGCTCCTTTGTTTCATCCCACAATGAAGAAGGTTGCCCCGATTCGAAAAGCCTTGGGAGTTAGAACAATTTTCAATGCCTTGGGTCCACTGGTGAATCCTGCTCAACCGGCCTATCAACTCACCGGAACGTATAATTTGGAGCTGGCAAGAATCTACCAACACGTTTTGAAAAGCGAGAGAAGCGATTTTAGAGTTGTCTATGGAATGGATGGCTACGATGAAATTACATTGACGGACAATACAAGATCCATCGGGAAATATTCAGATGAAATTGTAAATGCCGAAAGCTTTGGTCAATCAGAATTGAAACAGGTTGATTTATTTGCAGGAAACACACCCCAAGACGCGGCCAAACTTTTGACTTCGGTATTAAAAGGAAATGGAACGAACCCACAAAATGCAGTTGTGGCGGCAAATGTTGCAAGCGCTCTTCAAATTTTCCATCCCAATGAAAACCTTCCAAACTCTTTCAACGAAGCGCTAAGTTTCATTAAAAGCGGACAGGGAAGCAAACACTTTAAACTAAATTAAGATGAAAACAATATTAGACACAATCGTGGATGTAAAACGAAGAGAAATTGAAGATTTGAAGAAGAACTTCACCTATTCGGATTTTGAAAAATCGCCACTTTTTGATTCCAAGTGCATTTCCTTAAAACAACGAATTATCGAGCAAGAGTTCGCTATTATCGCAGAAATCAAACGAAAATCGCCGAGTGCGGGAATTATTGACTTCGGAATTGATTTTGAAGAACAAGCCAAAAAATACGACGAAGCCCAAGTTGCAGGTATTTCTTGCCTAACAGACACCTCTTTTTTCGGAGGATCGGTGGATGACTTGAAACGGATCAAAACAAACGCATTAACTCCGATTCTAAGAAAAGATTTTATAATCGATGAAATTCAAATCTTTGAAGCCAAAGCGAATGGCGCCGATGCATTATTATTGATTTCCGAAATCCTCGACCCGAAAACAGCTTTGCAACTTACGATAATAGCTCAAAGCCTCGGAATGGAAGTCTTGATGGAATGCCACGACCGCGCTCATTTAAGAAAGATCAATGATCAGGTGGATATTATTGGAATCAATAACCGCGATTTGCACCTTCAAAAAACGGACCTTCAAACCTCTTATGATCTCTTTGATTTTATTCCGACCGACACCGTTTGTATTTCAGAATCTGGAATCCGTTCCTACGATGAAGTATTGAAACTTTCGAAAATCGGATACCATGGAGCGTTGATTGGCGAAAGCATTTTAAAACAACCCAACCCTGTCGAATTCATCCGATCCATTCAATTGAAAAAAATGTCCCATGCTAATTAAAGTCTGCGGTTTAAGAGACCCCGAACAAGTTGCGGTAATTTCCAAACAAGTCGATTTCGTTGGATTCATTTTCTATCCAAAATCCAAACGGTACATTGACCACAGCTTGCCATCACTTGGAGCGAAAAAGACAGGCGTTTTTGTAAACGAACGGCCCCGAGTGGTTTTGAAAACTGCACGCTTGGAAAAGCTTGATGCCGTTCAATTGCACGGAGATGAGCAACCTGAAGAATGCGCCGAAATCCACGGACAACTAAAAGTTATTAAGGCATTCGGAATTCATGAAGGCTTCGATTTCGAGACATTAAATGCATACAAAAACTACGTCGACTATTTTCTTTTCGATACGCACTCTCCATTAAAAGGCGGGACGGGCATTCAATTCAGTTGGGAGATTCTAGCAAAGTATACTGGAGAAACGCCTTTCTTTTTGAGCGGTGGAATTTCACCCGATTCACTTGAGGCGATTCGAAATTTTGAACACAAGTCCTTCGCGGGAATCGATTTGAACAGTCGTTTTGAAATTGAACCAGGTAAAAAAGACATTGAACTATTAAATACATTTTTAAATGAAATTCGCAGCAAATAAATATACAGAACCCGATGGATTAGGATTTTATGGCGACTTCGGTGGTGCGTTTATCCCTGAGTTGCTTCGTCCTAATGTCGAAGAACTTGAACTTGAGTATTCAACAGCCAAAGCCGATCCTGACTTTCAATCGGAGTTCGTTCAACTTCTAAAAGACTATGTTGGAAGGCCTACTCCTTTGTTCTACTCCAACTACCTTAGCGAAAAATATGCCTCTAACATTTACCTCAAACGAGAAGATTTAAACCATACAGGCGCGCACAAAATAAACAACGCCTTGGGTCAAATACTACTTGCGAAACGGATGAACAAGAAAGAGATCATCGCGGAGACTGGAGCTGGACAGCACGGCGTAGCAACAGCCACGGCTTGCGCATTAATGGGATTGAAATGTACCGTATTTATGGGCGAAATTGATATTAAACGGCAAGCGCCGAATGTTCAACGGATGGAATTTCTAGGCGCGACAGTAATTCCAGCGACAAGCGGAAGCAAGACATTGAAAGACGCGACGAATGAAGCGATTCGTTATTGGATCAACAATCCGGATGCCTATTATTTAATTGGAAGCGTCGTTGGGCCTCATCCGTACCCTCAGATTGTGGCAGATTTTCAATCGGTGATCTCGGAAGAAATCAAGAAGCAACTTTTCGAAAAAACTGGAAAAGAAAACCCGACTAAAGTCGTTGCTTGTGTTGGCGGAGGAAGTAACGCAGCAGGTGCCTTTTATCATTTCTATGAATCGAATGAAGTAGAACTGATTGCCGTTGAAGCCTCTGGGAAAGGATTGCAAAGTGGGAAATCAGCGGCTAGTTCCGTCCTCGGCTCTATTGGCGTTTTGCATGGAAGCATGACCCTATTAATGCAAGATGAAAACGGTCAAGTTATTGAACCTTATTCAATTTCAGCGGGATTAGACTATCCTGGGATTGGACCGCTACACGCACATTCCATTCAGTCCGGCCGAACAAAAAGCGTTACCGTAACGGATGATGAAGCCTTAATTGCCGCAAAGCAATTGACCAGACGTGAAGGAATTATTCCCGCTCTTGAAAGCGCACATGCTTTAGCGGCTTTGGAGAAATTAGATCTCCGACCGGACGATGTTACTGTGGTAAATTTATCGGGACGCGGCGACAAAGACATGATTACCTACCAACAACACATTTAGAATGAATCCTTTCAAAAAAGAACCGAAACAACTCAGTATTTTCGTAACGGCTGGGTATCCAAAACTGAACAGTTTGAAAGAACAAATTCCATTTTTAGAAAAATCAGGCGTGGATTTTATTGAAGTTGGAATCCCGTTCTCGGATCCAATGGCGGATGGACCAACAATTCAGGAATCAAGTGCGATTGCCCTGAAAAACGGAATGAACCTCGAACTTATTTTTGAGCAACTGGCTGAAATAGAATTTAAGCTGCCAATTGTCCTAATGGGGTATTTCAATCCTATTCTAAAATATGGTGTAGAGCGCTTCTTGAAGGATTGTCAATCAGCTGGAATCACGAGCGTTATTTTACCGGACATGAGCCTTGAAATCTACGAGCATTTCTATACCGAGTCTTTTCAAAAACACGGCGTTCATCCTTCTTTTCTAATCACCCCAATAACAGAGCAAAAACGCGTAGAGCGCATTGCGGAGGCTTGTAAAAATAGTTTTGTTTATCTGGTTTCGTCTAACTCAACAACGGGTTCGGCAACTAAAATGGTTGATCAAAGTGAGTCCTACCAACGAATGAAAGTGCTTTGCAAAGACACACCTTTGTTTGTTGGGTTTGGAATTAAAACGAGAGAAGACGTACTACGAATTCAAAAATCGGTTGATGGAGCAATAATTGGTTCGGCATATTTGGAGGCTTTGAGAATGAATGAGGAAGTGGAGTATTTGAAATCGGTCAATGCGACTATTGCCTAATTATAGGAACGGTAAACACCACTTTCGTTCCCGTCGGCGCATTTTCATTGTCATACAAATCTTCAACATAATACTCGCCCTTTACCCCTTTCGAATCATTAAACAATTTAATTCTTTCCAAGGCTATTTCACTTCCGTGAGACACATGACCCGGAAGTCGGTTGGCTAGTGCCGCTTTTCTTCCCTTGCCATTATCGAGAATTACACATCGAATACGGTCCTTCTCTTCGATGTACGAAACAGTAACGTTCCCGGCAGGATGATCTTCACCAATACCATGTTTGATGGCATTTTCAATTATTGGTTGGAGCAGAAACGGAGAAATGAACAGCGAGTATTCCTCTGAAATTAATTGAACGTCTAAATCAAATGTGAATGTTTCGCCTAAGCGTGTTTTTTCAACACTGAGATAGCTTTCCATTAGCTCTTTATCATCTTTCAAGGGAATAAGTTGCGACCTTGAAGCGTTTAAACCTGCGCGAAGCAATTTCGAAAACTTAACCAAGTACTTGTTGGCCTTGATGGAGTCGCCTTTCAAAATACTGTTTTGCACAGATCCAAGGGCATTAAATATAAAATGAGGATTCATTTGTTGCGCTAACGCTTCCTGTTGTAAATCCGTCAGTTTTTGTTGCAAGGCATGTTGCTTGTTTACAAATTTTAATCTTTGTCGAACAGCAAAGAAAACAAGCGCAATACCGAGTAGAATCTCTAAAAGAATGAACCACCACGTTTTCCAAAATGGAGGAAGAATTTTAATGTTAAGCAATTCAGATCTCGTCCAATCTCTGCCGTTAATGGATGCTTGGATTTCGATGGAATAAGATCCAATTTCTAACGCGATTAATCGTATGAATCGCTCTTCAATATCAGTCCATTCATCCTCTTTGTTCAAACGATAGCGAAAAACAACAGGCTCTTGTTCAAATGAAACAGCATCAAAGCGAACCACCATATTATTTTGATCATGATTTAAAATAAGATCTGAACCTTTAAGAATTGAATCTCCAAGCTCAGTTGCTCTTAGATATAATTTTGGTAACGCTTTTTTATCAATTCCTTTTCCTCCTTTAATTCTTCGAATCCCTTTATTTGTGGCGAGATATAAATAATTTTCATCTGGATATACATCATTTATCTTCTCGCATTTTAAATCTGGTAAATTGTATTCATTCGTTTGATACCCTATACCGTCAGTATGGATTAGTTTTGAAATGCCAGAATTCCCCATCAACCAAACTGGGCCGTTGTCCTTTGAAACAATTTTGTTTATGTACTTTCTAACCTCACCGTTTTTAATTGACAATTGATGAATCGACTCGCCATCTTTGACAACAACCCCATTTCCATGTGTTCCAAAAAATAGTTTTCCATTGGAATAATGTAGGCCGTTTATTCGTTGTCGAAGCAATTGATTTTTAGGAGAATGAAATGTATTCGTATTTAAATCCAAGTAATTCAGTCTGGTTTTATCGCCACACCAAAGAATATTGCCTTTTTCGAGCTCAACCATATTCTTACCTGTCAAGTATTCTATAATTGAGTCGTTTTTAGTGAAATGTATCTCAAAGCTATTCCAGAAAATATAATTTGATTCAGCGTATTTGATTACTCCACCAGTTGCATTAAAAAACAAATTCTTGCCATACTCATTTAAATAGTCATTTTTCCTACAGACACTCATAGATTGGTGATCATAACCTCCAATTTTTGAAGTTCTTAACTGACCTATACCAAACACGAATATTTCATCTGAGTGAACATCAGAAACCATTCTATGACCAGTTGAATTGAAATAATTTGAAATCAAAACAGGAGCACCAGAAGAGGAATTAACTGCCGAAATTTCTTTTACTTCATTCTCTAAAAACAATTCACCGTTTCTTTTAGCGATACTCATGTATGAATTAGAACGATACTCTGGTATATTTAACATCATGACATCCAAGCTCTCTATTTTATAAATACCGCTGTAATATGTCGTAATCCAGAATTCTCCTTCTTTAGATTTACTAATACCCGTAATATGTTCATGCCTGAAAAAATCATTTGTTTTGACTAAATGAAATCCGTCAATTTTGTAAATTTCAATTCCTCCGCCTTGAAGTCCAATCCACAATTTCTCATCTATAACTTCGCAAGTAAAAATCTTTTGTCGAAAAGAATAGGTGCTATCACCTTTGAGAGATGAAATGAATATTTTATCAGATCCAGCCACAAAAAATCGGTTTTCATCGATCCAACCAGTTTTCAATCTTTGCACTAATTTATAATCTAACTCCTTCTTTGTTTTACCAAAACAAATTAATTTCAATTGATCACTTTCCCTCAAAAAAACTCTGGGTCCATTTAAAATTAAGCCATCCTTAAAAAATAATGCAACACTTTTTATTTTTGGGTCCAAAGAATAGGCTTCATCGGGCCGCGTTAAAACTCCATTTTCATCAATTTCTAAAGCTCCATTCCACTCAGTACTTAGGAGTACTTTATCTGAGTCAAAGTTCCAAGCCGTATAGCTAAATATCTTTTTTCTATTAGAAAAACTTTTCTCAAATACATCATTGTACTTATACTGATGAAATTGTTCATCCTTAAAATAACAAAGACGCGGAACATCTGATAAAAACCAAATGCGTCCCTGATCATCCTGGTCAATTTTGAATACTGTATTGCTTACTAAGCCATCTTCGGTTGTGAAGGTTTCAAACTTGTCTCCATTGTAACGCACAACACCTCGATCGGAAGCAAACCACATATATCCGTCTTTGTCTTGGAAGGAATAATAGAATTCCATGCTTGGAAGTCCATCGTTTACAGTGTAATTATCATAAACGGGATGCCAAATAGATTCTGATTGTGCCTTTGAAGTCGAGCAATGGAATGAGAATAAAACAATGAGAATAGATCGAACAACAATCATTAATTTGAATTGAATAAAACTTAAAGAATAAGGCAATTCGTTTTTGAGTGTTTAGTTAGAACCGATCATGAGATTCTTTGTTGAAGGCTAAAAGTAAATAAAACGAGGGAGAATAGAATTTAAATCTAATAGACCGCCAATAGTGATTCGACTGGACTTGCTTATTTAAAGGGATCAATGCCAAATCGAGAAATGGAATGTTTGAAATTACTGTTTCAATCAATTTACTGACATTCATCACTATAGGACTTTCAAATAAATAATCCGAGTATTTATAAGTTTGTTTATAGGCAGATTCAATTCATTTGGTCGTATCTTTGTCACCTAATTAAATACACAATGAAGAAAGAGATTAGAGGCAAAGTCCAATGGTCACACGAGATAGGCTTTATTTTAGTACACCTTAGCCCATTGTTGATATTTGTTACCGGAGGAACTTTCGTGGATTGGATGATCTGTCTGATTCTTTATTTCGGAAGAATGTTTTTCGTAACGGCTGGTTACCACCGTTACTTTGCTCACAAAACGTATAAGACATCTCGTGTTTTTCAATTCATCATTGCATTTTTTGCTCAAACATCTCTTCAAAAAGGGGCGTTATGGTGGGCATCATCACATAGAGATCACCACAAGCATAGCGACACACCGCCGGATCCGCACTCAAACAAAGTATATGGTTTTTGGTACTCTCACATTGGTTGGATTGTAGGGCCTGATTACAAGAAAACACATTATGACAAAATAAAAGACTTTTCGAAGTTTCCAGAGCTTGTTTGGATAAACAAAGCACACCTTGTTCCACCACTTTTTTTAATGATCGTTGTTTTTGTTGTTGGTGGTTATTTGAATGCAGGAAGTGTTTCCGGAATCATGGAACACGGATGGTCAAGTTTGGTTATTGGCTTCTTTACGAGCACGGTTATTCTATTGCACGGAACTTTTACGATTAACTCATTGACCCACATGTTTGGCTCTAAACGTTACAAAAGTAATGACGAATCTAGAAATAACTTTTTTCTTGCATTGATAACAATGGGAGAAGGATGGCATAACAATCATCACTATTATCAATCGAGTGTTCGACAGGGCTTCTATTGGTGGGAGATTGATGTTACATACTATATATTAAAAATGATGTCTTGGGTTGGATTGGTCTGGGATCTTCGACCTATCCCTAAAAACTTTAGAGATGCAAGAAGCCTTGAAGAAGTAAAGCATTCATCTGTATAAACAGAAACCATTAAATGATTTCATTTTTTCGTTATTTGTTCATGATCCTATGGACAGTCTTTTGTATTAGCCTAAGTTTGGTTCTAATGCTCGTTCTTTTTAACAGGTCTATTCCGTTGAAAATGGCAAGAACGTTTTGGTCTTCAGGTGTTTTAAAACTTGCGGGAGTTCAATCAATATCAACTGAAGGCTTGGATAATATTGATTTAGAGAAAACATATGTTGTTGCCTCCAACCATCTTTCTTATTTAGACATCCCACTTCTTTGTAAAATCTTGCCGTTCAATCTCTATTTCGTAGCAAAAAAGCAAATCAAAAGTGTTCCTTTTTTAGGATGGTACATGATGCTAACGGGCATGTTCTTTATTGATAGAAAAAACAAGAATAAAACCATGGAAAGTTTTACTTCTGTTGGGAAACGAATCAAAGAGGGGAAAAGCATCTTAATTTTTCCTGAGGGAACGAGAAGTAAAACGGGATCTATTGGAGAGTTAAAAAAAGGAGCATTTGTTCTTGCTTCAAAAGCTGGCGTGAGTATTCTTCCAATAAAAATTACGGGAACAGGTAAAATATGGAACGTTAAACACGGGACTCTTAAGCCTGGTAAAGTTACCGTTGAAATATTGAAAAGTTTGCCGACAAGTAGCGTTCAGAATCTAGCTTTGAATACGAAACTTGCCCTTACAAATGCCTAGATAGAGTTACCCCTTGATCATTCGAATCGTTCTGACATGCTATCGTACGCTAACATTCACGAAATAAACTCCGGTCGGTTCATCAATCAACAATTCATTAAAATGCAATCACAATAAATGTAGATTGGAAATCAGGAATTTAACATTTGGACTTTATTTACGCCGCTAATTTCTAATTATAGGAACTGTGAATTCAACTTTGGTCCCATTGGCATTGCCTTGGTCGTCGTATAAATCTTCAATTGCGTATTCTCCGACACTCCCTTTAGAGTTATTAAACAATTTTATTCTTTCCAAAGCGATCTCGCTTCCGTGCGAAACGTGTCCAGGCATACGCATTGCTTGAGCTGCTATTCGACCTTTTCCATTGTCTTTTATAACAATCCGGATACAATTCTCTTCTTCGATGTAGGAGACAGAAACATTTCCCGAAGGATGATCCTCACCGATTCCATGTTTAATTGAATTCTCAATGATGGGTTGAAGCAAAAACGGAGATATGTAAAGTGAATATTCTTTAGAGTTTAGTTTCCCTTCTACATCAAATGTAAATGACTCTCCCAACCGTGTCTTTTCAACAGCCAGATAGCTTTGCATCAACTCCATATCATCTTCCAACGGAATTAATTGGGACCGAGAGGCATTCAAACCGGCACGAAGCAGTTTCGAAAACTTAACGAGGTACTTGTTGGCTTGAACTGAGTCCCCTTTTAGAATGCTATTCTGAACAGACCCAAGAGCATTAAAAATAAAGTGCGGATTCATTTGTTGGGTCAAGGCTTCTTGTTGCAATTCGAGCATTTTCTGCTTCAACTCCATCAAGTTTTGATTTTCAGCATTCTTCTTGTCGGCTATTCTCAAACGCAACGCAATTATGCCCAAAACAATCCCAATTCCAATAATCATCATTAGGCCAACGAACCACCATGTTTTCCAAAATGGCGGTAGAATTTCTATATTAAGCAGTTTAGAGTCCGTCCAATCGGTACCATTTATTGATGCTTGAATTTCAAAGAGATAACTCCCGTTTTCCAGTGTATTCAATCGAACAAAACGTTCTTCAATTATCGTCCAATCATCATTCTTATTCAGACGGTAACGGAAAACAACCGGCTCTCGTTCAAATGAAACGGCATCAAAATTTACAACAATAGTATTCTGGTAATAATCAAGCGTAATGGTTGTTCCTTTAATGATTGAATCTCCAACTTCTACCGATCCAAGATAGATTTTCGGCAAAGGTTTCTTCGCAATTTTCTTACCCCCTTTTATTCTTCGAACTCCTTTATTGGTTGCTAAATAGAGATAATCATGATCGGGATAAACATCATTTATTTTTTCACAATTCAAATCAAGTAGGTCGTATTCATTTGTTTGATAACCAACCCCCTGAGCATTAACCAGCTTAGACACTCCTTCATTTCCCATTAACCAAACGATTCCATTATTCTTTGAAGTAATTTTGTTTACGTACTTTCTAACAGTTCCGTTTTTTATTGATAATTGCCGAATAGACTCGCCGTCTTTAATTACAACACCGTTTCCATGCGTTCCAAAAAAAAGCTTCCCGCTGGAACAATGAATACTGTTGACTCTCTGTTGTAAAAATTTGTTTTTAGGCGTCTTAACCTCATTTGTATTCAAATCAACATACTTAACCCCAAAATCTCCACCACCCCAGAGAGTATTGTAATCTTCTAAATCAACTCCGAATCTACTCGCAGGAATTTTAATAATAGTGTTTTCTTTTGCTCTATAAATTGCCTCAGGAGTCCAAAATATATAATCTGTCTTTCCACGTTTAATGACCCCATAAATTCCATATTTGAATATATCCTTTTGGTAATTATTAATACGATCATTTCTATTAGCCCAATACGGACTAACAATATCATAATTGCCCCATTTACCTTTTTTTAAATCATATTTCTGATAGTCAAACAACTCATCAGAATGAACATCAGACATTATCATGATAAGATTACCAGGATCAATAAAGTGAACGATATCATTAATCCCCGTTTTCAAATTAATTGTTGTTGCCTTTTTACTCTCGTTCACCAAAAATAAATTATCACCTCTTTTCGCAATGGTCAAAAATGATTCAGCTGTAGAATTCACTCGATTCACCCTGTTTACCCCCATATCTTTTACTACAAAAACACCGCTATATAGTGTGGTAAACCAATAAATTCCTTCTTTCGATTTGTAAATGTTTGAGACCGTTTCTGTCTTAAAAAAATGAGCTTGTTTAATTATCTTGGATCCATTAATTTCAAAAACTTCAACTCCTCCCCCCTCAATACAAAGCCATAATCTACTATCAATAAAAGAACAAGCTAAAATTCTTTTTGGGAATTCATAAAGAGTATCACTCTCTTGAGACGAAATATATAGTTCATATTGACCGGCAATGAAAAAATGTTCTTTGCCTATCCAACCCGTTTTCCGAAAACCCAATAACCCCACAGAAATAGTTTTTTCAATCTTACTAGCCATGATTAATGGCGGACGATTTCCTGGACTATAAGCAACTTTAACACCGTTTAATATTAATCCGTCTTTGAAAAAAATTTTATTCACTATTCCCTTATGTGAATATAATTGAAATTCTTCAGGACGTGTCAACTTACCGTTTTTGTCAATTTGCAATGATCCCGCCCAATCCGTGCTCATTAGAACTCTATCTCCGTCAAAATTCCAAGCTGTATAACTATTTATCTTCTTGCGTTCAGAAAAAAACTCTTGAAAAACAGCATTGAATTTATACTGATTGATTTTTCCATTCTGAAAATAACACAAACGAGGAACATCCGATAAAAACCAAATTCTGCCTTTATCGTCTTGGTCAATTTTAAAAACAGTATTACTTACAAGTCCATCGTCAGTTGTAAATGTTTCAAATTTATCTCCATTGTATCTAACGACTCCTCGATCAGAAGCAAACCACATGTAGCCATCGCTATCTTGAAACGAATAATAGAGTTCCATACTGGGCAGCCCATCTTTTACAGTAAACTGATCATAAACTGGATGCCAAAGAGAATCTTGTGCGCTCAAATTATACCCGCACAAAAGCAGCAATGTAATAATTGAATAGCGAAAGGTTTTGGATAAATTTAAATGGTGAAACAATTCGTGCGCAGAAGTTAATTGAACACTAAAAATAACAAAAAGAAGAACCCTTAAGCTTTCTTTTTCACACCTGGAATAAAATCTTTCAGATAGAAAGGCTCCCAATAGGCAACATTTTCAAAATTTTCATCTTGGAATTTTTGATGGGCCAATTTTACCTGCCCCTTCGCTGAAGACTTAATAGTATCATCAATAGAACAGTTACGTCCTTCCCAAATTTCGTTCAATTTTTGAGCTCCGTCACCGAAGTAAACGAATGGCTCAAAGTTGCGGTAGGAATCTTCATCGATGATGTCCGCAGTAATTTCTTTTAATACCACTGCGTTTTCGTCAACGAATAGGTTGTAAGCTTCCATTCGTCGTGCGTCTATCAAGGCACATAAGTTCGAATTTGGGTGTATTTCTTTGGCTTGTTCTGTCAATGATGTCAAAGCGTCAATTGCGATAAGAGGAATCTTCAAAGCGTAACAAAGCCCTTTTGCTGTTGCGGCTCCAATTCTTAATCCAGTATAGGATCCGGGACCACTAGCGACAGAAATTGCGACAAGATCTTTCAATTCGATAGTGGCTGCTGCAATAACATCTTGAACAAAAATCGTGAGGTTCTCACCATGAGAATAGCCGCCTTCTTCAAGTTCTTTGATCGCTACTAGCGCGCCATTATTCGACAATGCAACCGAACATACCTTTGTTGCTGTTTCTAAATGTAAAATATAACCCATTAGATATCTTTCTCCACATTTGCTGGATCGTCCCAATTTTTAGGGTTAACACAGAAATCATGTTCTAATTCCAGCACCGCACCAATTGTTTTGTATTTGAACCAACTTTTTTTCCAAATATAGGCCAAATCAAGAGCTTCAGAGGCAACAGTGCCGTCTGATTTTTTGAATTCAACAATAACCTCATAGTAATTCTCATAACCTGTATGATGTACTGATGCAGAAAGAACTTTCATTTTTTCGGGTTGTACAATTGAGCAACATCCGCAGAAAAAATAAATGGACCCCATTTTTTCAATTTTCTCCTTTGCTTCCTCAGCTTGAGCCTTTGTTATGTAAGCCAACTGATCTGCTTTTGAAACAAATGAAATCAATAAGGCAAAAGTAAAAATCATTTTTTTCATTCTTGAACTTCTAACTTGAATCCAATTCCATGGATGTTTGCAATCTGAATACGTTCGTCTTCCTTGAGGTACTTTCGAAGTTTTGTGATAAAGACATCTAAACTTCTTCCAACGAAGTAATCATCTTGTCCCCAAACACCCGTCAACACAATTTCTCTTGCGACAACTTGGTTCATGAAACGACACAGAATGCTTAAAATCTGAGCTTCTTTCTTGGTTAATGTCTTTTGAAAATTGGCATGTTTCAATTCGAAATTGATGGTATCAAAAATATAGTCGCCGATTTTAATTTCAGATGCGTCTTTTTCATCTGCATTGATATTCACACGGCGTAACATTGCTGCAACGCGCAATTGAAGTTCCTCAGAATTGAATGGTTTTGTGAGATAATCATCACCTCCAGATTTAAAGCCTTCTACCTTATCCTCATCATTGGATTTCGCCGAAAGAAACAGAATTGGAATAGTACTATCAATTTTACGAACATCCTTTGCCAATGAGAAACCGTCTTTCTTTGGCATCATAACGTCAAAGATGCACATGTGAAATGTATCATCATTGAAGCGCTTAAAACCTTCCGCTCCGTCTGTGCATAACGTAACGCTATATCCTTCGGATTTCAATTGATCTGAAATAATGAACCCTAAACTGGTATCATCTTCAACAAGTAAGATTTTCGCTTTCATGAGATAGTAAATTCTATACGCTACTAATGTATTAAGAAATCTCTATTCATTTCTTGTTTTACATCGAACTAACAATAAATTAACCAAACAATGATGAGAACACTCCTATAAATATTCATGGAAAGACAATTTTAAATTAATATTAAGTAAACATTGAAAAATGATATTCACCTTATATTTGTACCATGAAAAAAACATTAAACGCTCTAGCACTGGCTCTTTTAGGAGTAGCATTTTTAACGTCTTGCATGTCTTCCAAATACTACATGGGAGATGACGAAATTGCAGAAAAAAAATATTCAATCAATGGTTGGAACATTTTAAAAGATGGGGCAATCGTTGGAGTATTAACATCAACTGAATGGGAAATCTATAAAAACAACATTGTCCAAGAAATCTCTGTTAAAACGAGTTTCACATCTGACAAAGACATGCAGGAAATTGCGCGTTTTGTTCATGCTAAATTCCCTGAGCACAAAATTGAAGTGAATGACGATGGAGGGAATTCATTTCCTAAGACTGAAGAGGAATAGTTAAAATAATCCTTTTTAGAAATCCAATTTCATTCTTTGAAGTTGGATTTTTTATTCTTACAATCTTATGGCCATTGGACTAGGAGGAAACGAAACTATACCGATTTGTTAAACACAAAAACCCGTCTCGGCCAAGCCAAAACGGGTTCAATTTTACTATTATTTTTATTCTGTCGATTGCTAGAAATGGAAGTCAATCTGTAATCGGTACAATAATTTATCGTCGGTGATACTTCCCGCCGGATCATCTTCCATTTTGTATGTTACATCTGCCTGAACTTTCAATGAGTGACCAACAACATATTTAGAAACTCCAAAAGTATAGCGTTGTTCACCATTATCAATATAATCAGCATTTGGAGTGTAAGATGTGTATCTACCTGCTACCTGCCAGTTGTTTTTGAATAAATAACTAAGGCTAAGGTTCATTGAAGAACCTGCCATGACTGAAGCTGATGAAGTTGAATCAGCACTGAAGTGATTGATAACATCTGCATTTCTATTCGCGTATTCCCCCATAACAGCGAAACCCTTGTACTTAAACATCATGTCTGCGAAAATCGTTGTGATATTAGAATTGAAGTGACCATCCGCGTTCCCCGCAAAATCATCAATCATATAACTTCCTTGATTACTTCTTGTCTTAACAGCTCTGTCGTTAAAATCATACGTTGCAGCTAAAGACAATTTTGGAGTTTCTTCTCTTTTCATGTCACCTCCAATGTAGTCTCCTTTGCTCGCGAACTTGCCGAAAGGCAAAACTTCTAATCGACCTGTGTACTGAAGTCCACCAAAGTTGTTTTGAACTAAGTTTCTTCCTTCACCTTGAGAAACAGAAAATATTTCGCGAATTGTAAACTTCTTGTTTTTTCCCAAAACAGTATGATGACGCAATTGCATTCCCATATCACGGTCGATGTTGAAATATGAGTTTAACATTGAACGATCAACGAATTCCATATTAGCGGAAGATATAACACGTTCTCTGTTTCCAGGAAGTTTTGTTTGACCTGCCCAAAGAACAAAGTTTTCGAAGAAGTTCCATTTTAAAACGGCATCCAATATCATTTTTGGTGCTTGATTAGTAGTTGCATCCGCTTTCCCCAAGTCTTTATTTGAAAGACCCAATTCAATTTTGTATTTCAATTTTGGTGAGAAAATATGCCCTCCAAACTTCAAACGAGCTCTTCGAATTAAGAATGAAGATGTTCCTGGCATAACACCATTTGCATCGTTAATTCTATTCTCTCCAACATACAAGGATTGAACTCTCATTCCAAACTTCATGCTCCAAGATCCATCCTTGGAAACTACGTTATACAAACCTTTTCCGAACTTTGTACTAACTGTGTCCTGTCCGAATGATACCGCTGAAAGCATCAATAATGCTACTACTAATAATGACTTCTTCATCTACTTACTTGTTTCAAATTGTGGTATTAACTTGGTGCAAATATGAATAGATTTAATATTCGATTAACATTAGAGATATACACTTAACGTAAAGTTAACTTTCATGAATTTGTTAACATTAGCTTAATGTTGGAAATGGCTATTTATTCATTTGAATAAAATACTTTCGCTTTATAAATAGTCAAAACAAAAGACCACATGTTTAAGAAACTCCATGTTTTAACCCTTATCCTATTAACGTTCGCGTTTAACGGATTATCAGAAGACTCAATTCCTGACAACTCGTTTAGTGAATTCAAATCTTCCGTCTTTAAGAACGATAAAGACGACAAAAAGGAAGCAATTGAAGAAGGCTCAATAACACTTAGTTGGAAATCTGCAGTTTCAGGAGAGGATATTAAAATCCGATACCGTGCTGAAGGAACTGACAAATGGAACTACACGAAAGCATTTTCATCGGATTCAAAATCACTTGAACTTAAAAAATTAAAGGAAAACGTATTCTTCGAATGGCAAATTGGTTCTGAAGGAAACTGGACTTCAACACAGGAGTTTCATTCTTTGGGAATGCACCTTTTCAAAAACTTCACTGCTAAAGGTGGGCCAGAGTCTGCTAAATTGACTTGGAGTATTGATTATGACGTAGCTGCGAAATTAAAAGACAGAGACATTCAAGTCGTTATTCAATACCAAAACGACATTGCGAAAAGACGTGATAAGCAAGGCGTTGAAGGCGGTGGATGGGAACATTCAGAACCATTCTCTATTAGAGAAACTAAATTCGAAATAGAAAACTTAAATGGACACGACAAGTACCAATTCAAAATTGGATTTGCGCCCTTTGGAGAGACGGCAAAACTAATGGAGGACAAAGATCAAATGATTTGGTCTGAGAAAGCGAAAACGAAAACTGAACGTGGTTGGGGTGTTGCGAAACTTCTAATTCTTTTAGGTGCTCTTGCATTCTTCATCTTCGGTATGAAATTAATGAGTGAAGGTTTACAGCAAGCAGCAGGAAGTAGATTGCGCGCTATGCTTGGCTCTATCACTTCGAACAGATTTAAAGGTGTCCTTACTGGATTTGGAATTACTTCAATCGTACAATCTTCTTCAGTTACAACAGTGATGACTGTAAGTTTTGTAAACGCTGGATTAATGACACTTCGCCAATCGGCAGGTGTAATGATGGGAGCAAATATTGGTACAACAATTACTGCTTGGATCATCGTATTCTTAGGGTTTAAATTAAGCATCTCTAGTTACGCATTCATGATTTTAGCATTGTCTGCACCTCTATTGTTTATCTCAAAAGGAAAATCAAGAGCATGGGTAACAGCAATATTTGGATTCTGTATTCTATTTATGGGACTTGATGCATTGAAAGGTGCAGTTCCTTCTTTGGATGCTGACTCATCAATTGTATCTTTCTTTATTGACTTTAAGAACGCTTGGTACGGCCCAGTAATGTTTGTATTGCTTGGTGCTTTGGTAACCGTTGTTATTCAATCATCATCGGCAGCAATGGCCTTAACCTTGGCAATGGTAGCAGCGGGAACAATTCCTTTCGAAGTTGCATGTGCAATGGTATTGGGTGAAAACATCGGAACAACAATTACTGCGGAGCTTGCTTCGTTAATTGCAAACGTTCACGCCAAAAGGTCAGCCAGGATTCACTCCATGTTTAATTTAATTGGTGTGGGTTGGATGCTTCTAATATTCCCTTGGTTCATTGACGGACTTGCAGGTTTTGTAACTGGAGACCCTTATAAAGATGCAGCAGTAGCAGCGACAGCAATTGCATTGTTCCACACAGTATTTAATGCAATCAACGTATTACTATTGATCGGATTCGTTCCTCAATTGGTTCGAATTGCTGAAAAAACAGTTAAATCAAAAGGAGAATCTGATGAAGAATTCAAATTGGATTTCATTGATGGACCATTGGGTTCTACTGCTGAGCTCAATATTTTGGAGGCTAAGAAAGAGGTTGCTAAGTTTGGTAAAATCACTGCTAAAATGAACAAATTCGTTGAAACTCATTTGAACTCTTCTGATCGTAAAGAGAAAAACAAAATGCTTACCAAGATTGATAAATACGAGGACATTACGGATCGTGTTGAAATCGAAATTGCGGATTATCTTGGTAAAACAGCTCGATTGGAAATGAGTATTGAGGCGTCGACAAGCATGAGAGGAATGTTAAATATCACGACTGACCTTGAACGCATTGGAGATATTTTCTATCAAATTGGAAAATCCCTTGAGCGCAAAGACAATGATAAAACTTACTTTACACCGGAGCAACGCCATGGATTAAATAAAATGATTGCTTCTATTGATAAGGCATTCGAAATAATGAATGACAACCTTAACTCTGAATATGGAACGATTACTTTGGATAAGGCAATCCAACAAGAGAAAGCGATCAATAAGCTTAGAGATGACTTAAGAAAAGAACACCTATCACAATTGGGTGCAGGTGAGAACATGGACAATGCTCTTTTGTACAACAATGTATTCTCTTCACTTGAAAAAGTAGGAGATCATATTATCAACGTTTCTGAGCACGTTGCCGACAAAAATATTGATTAAGGATTAGATAGATTAATAATAAGGGTCTTGTCACGGTTAAACCGAAGTCGAGGCCCTTTTTTGCGAATAGACATGACAAAGAAGAAAGGAAATTTAAAGGAAATCGCACTCGTTTTTTTTAGAATGGGCTGTTTCGCTTTCGGTGGTCCAGCAGCGCACATTGCGATGATGGATGAGGAAATCATTCAGAAAAGAAAATGGATGAGCCGACAACACTTCTTGGATTTAATTGGGGCTACGAATTTAATTCCAGGACCGAACTCTACAGAAATGACCATGCACAGTGGGCACGAGCGAGGTGGAGTCCCAGGGCTCTTCATTGCGGGAATATCGTTCATTTTACCAGCAGTAGTGATTACTGGGTTTCTGGCCTACTTGTACGTAGAGTATGGATCTTTACCTGACGTTAAACCTTTTATTACAGGAATTAAGCCTGCAGTATTGGCGGTAATCGCTGGAGCAATTCTGAAGCTTGGTAAAAAAGCACTGAAGAGTTGGGAACTGGGTGTTTTAGGTGGACTTGTTGTTATCGCGAGCCTCTTGCCTAATACAAACGAAGTTCTCGTTTTACTTTGCGCAGGTTTACTTGGAGCCTTCTATTTCTACTTTAAGAACAATTTAAAAGGCAGATCAAAAGGTGATGGGAAAAAGATGTTCGCATTTGGTCTTTTGGCCGTTCCTTCATCAATAGGATCAAAAGTTTTGGCAACAACGGTCTTCTGGAAGTTCCTTAAGGTAGGTGCAATATTGTATGGAAGTGGGTATGTTCTTTTTGCCTATTTAGATGCTGAGTTGGTAGAAACAGGTTTACTATCACGTCAAGAGTTAATGGATGCAATTGCAGTAGGTCAGTTTACACCTGGACCCGTTCTTTCAACAGCGACATTTATTGGGTATCAACTGGGTGGTTTTGGAGGAGCATTGGCAGCAACCGCCGGAATTTTCCTTCCATCCTTCTTGTTCGTTTTGCTTTTGAATCCGTTGATTCCAAAAATGAGACAATCTAAATTCCTAAGTGGGTTCCTTGATTCTGTAAATATAGCTGCCGTGGGAATTATGCTGGCCGTGTTAGTTGGAATGGGCCAAGAATCCGTCTTTGGTTGGAGAACTGGCGTCATTGCGGCCATAAGTTGCTTCTTTACCTTTGGACCGTGGAAATTGAATGCAATGTGGATTATTCTTGGAGGTTCGGTATTGGGATTTCTACTCTTTAAAATATAGTTACAAAAAAGAACGAGAGCTAAAGACGGGCGTCTCCAACTCTCGTTACACTAATCAACCTAACCTACTACTACAGAACCAAAGTTAAACGAACTTTTAACATTGTAATAACAAATGATTGTTTTTTTTTTATCGGTATTTTTTACGATTTCACGAATTACTTACGACTTGTGCACGGCATAAAAAGAAATCAATTTCTAATACCCCAGCAAAGTAGCATAAAACAAGGATTCTTGAAACTTAAACGGTTTAGTAAAACATGTTTTCAATTTAGCATCGACAATTTAAGATTCCAACATTAGGTTTAAATTGTTATCTTAACACAACCAAAAAACACAAAATAATCGATGAAAACAATTCTCATAATTGACGACGAAGATGATATTAGAGAGATTCTTGATTACAATTTACGCAAAGAAGGATTCAATGTTTTACAAGCTTCAAATGGCAAAGATGGGATTAAAATGGTTGAGAAACATAGTCCGGATTTAATTGTATTGGATGTAATGATGCCCGAGATGGATGGAATTGAGGTCTGCGAGCAAATTCGGCTTTTACCCAATACAGAAAACATTCGAATCTGTTTTCTTACAGCCCGGAGTGAAGATTATAGTCAGATTGCTGGCTTCGATGCCGGAGGGGATGATTATGTGTCGAAGCCGATAAAGCCGAAAGTAATCACCAGTCGTATTAAGGCTATATTTCGAAGAGATGATTCAAGAAGTCAAGAAAAGACCGACGAAACATCGAGTATAATAATAGACAGAGAACGTTATGTTGTTATTAAAGATGGAAAGGACATTCAACTGCCACGAAAAGAGTTCGAACTATTGGCGCTACTCGTTTCTAAACCTGGAAAGGTCTTTGAACGCGACTTGATCTTGGATACGGTCTGGGGAAGAGATATAGTGGTCGGAAACAGAACCATTGATGTACACATCCGAAAACTTAGAGAAAAGATAGGAGACACTTATATTCAAACTGTAAAAGGTATTGGATACAAGTTCAATGAATTATAAAAAAAAGGACTTCAAATGAAGTCCTTTTTTTTATAATGCTAAATTTATTAGATTTTTTTCTTGTCTTTTCTCTTGTTGACTTTCTTGCTTTTATTTTCCTTATCACCAACAAGAAGATATGAAACCGAACCGCTGATTGTCATGCCTCGATTGTAATAATCATAAATCTTACTATCGGCACCAAAAGATTCGTAGTGCTTTTGTCTAACACTCATCAGTAAATTATTCGCTGTTAAACTTCCTTTCCAGTTTCCGTTACTTCCAAAAGTTTTTGAAGCCTTAAGGTTTAAACTATGAAACGCCTGCTCATAAACATCAG
The DNA here is from genome assembly GCA_047628775.1 of Salibacteraceae bacterium. GTDB lineage: Bacteria > Bacteroidota > Bacteroidia > Flavobacteriales_D > Crocinitomicaceae > UBA4466. The sequence continues at coordinate 39,213 of JBLHVW010000013.1, forward strand.
GTAAACTTCCAATACCAATTATAGCAAGTTTCTTTCCTTGAACGTTATAACTCACGTTCACTGTCCAACCCAACGAGTCTTTATAAGTAAGGAAGGCGTTTACGATAAAAGGAGATTGACCGTTCATTGGTCTAAAGTTTCCTATTGTTTCACCTTCTCTCGCATTCGCTTCTCTAATTTCTTTTTCGGTTAACGTTGTTGCTCCAGTAGTGATGTCAACTTCTCTCATGTCAATTCTTGACTTTACATAAGTAAAGTTCGTTCCTAAAATCACATTCATTTTTTCCTGACGCTTTTCGTCAAAAATCAATGACTTTCTTAATTCAACTTCAAACCCTAAAACATCTGCAGTTCCCGCATTCAAAGGTTGAACTTCGTTAGGCGCTGAATTAAATGCGACCAATTCGATTGGGTTATTAAAACGTTTGTAAAATGCACTAGCAGAGACAAGCTCTACATTCCCAAAGAAATGTTCCCATCTCACATCTATATTTTGCACTGTTGTTTGCTGAAGATCAATGTTCCCATTAAATACACGTCCTTGTATTGGATCGTAAATCTGTGCTATTGATTTTTCTTTGAATGAAGGCCGCGCTAATGTCATGAAATAGGCACCTCTCAAATTTGTCGTTCGCTTGTTGCGCGTTGAATCCGATTTTCGCTCCATTTGATAAACCAAGTTAACCGATGGTAAAACATTCCATTCATCCAAAACAACTTCATTGTCATAAATAACTGTTCCACTGTTATTCTGACCCGTATACCAGTTTGTTACTTTTTCAACTCGAGCTCCGTATGTCGCTTTTAGTTTTTGAGTAACAGGCATAACATGCATTGCATACAATCCACTAACAATTTGTGCCGCATTAAAAGTATTGGTCGGCTCCGCTTGACCGGATGCAAAAGTTCCTATATCCGATTCGGGTGTCCAAATATTTTCATCTTGGAAATACCAATCTGGATCACCACTGAACTCCAAAGAATTTTCAAGATTAAAGTAGTAATCATTCACCTCAAAGCTTCTAGTTTTGAATGTATTCAGACCTCCAAATGAAATTTCATGACTCTCCTTAAGCGAATCTTTTGACGCTATCTTTCTACTTATATCAAACCGTCCACCAACATTATATTCTCTTAACTCTCTCCACGTTCTTCTTATTTCTGATCCAATACCCGGCGAAAAAGCATAAACCGCTTCGCCATTTGTACCCGTTTCATCTAAAAGTTCAAGCGCCGTGGTACGCATATCAGGGTCACTTATTCTCGAAAACGTTGGACTTACTTTCCATTCCAATTTCCAAGTTCTCTCTTTATCCAAATAATGTTTCCCAGATAAATTTGCATTGGTTACTGACCGTTGAGAATATTGTATGTTTTGCTTTACTAAGATTCCTGGGTTCTGTTCAAAGTTTTCTTCAGAGGTTATTGAAGAGGATGAGTTTCCATTTTGAGTATGGAATAGAACCAGTGAAAGTTTCGATCTTTTGAACTTCAATCCCTGACTAATTAACCCCGTTAAAAGAACATTGTTTTCCGCTAACTCACCATTCAACTGTCTCCATCTTCCAAGATCCGTAAGAGGTTCTCCATTGCCGTCATACTCTTTTCTGTACTCCGAAAATTGGATGTCATCATAGTAGCGGTTTGAGTTTCTATAATTCAACGCGAAATTATAACCGTATTCAAGTTTTTTAAATTTCGCTGTATCAATTTTAATTTTGTCACCGTAAGAGAACGAGTAATTCTGATCTAAAAATGCCATTCCAGCTTGAGGAGCCATAACATTCCCAAAAGACCGTGTCATCGATTCAAGTTTTGGGTCACCCGTAATTGGACTCGGAAAAATATCGGTTGTTCTTAATGGAAGAGCTCTCGTTCCATCATCAAAACCAAGAAAGTCGAATGCACCACCTTTGTACGTAAGGTACTCTGAATTGAATGTAGTCTTTGTATTGAATCCCAATCCGAGTTTCGCATACATCGTTTTTTTACTTGGATAGTCTTTTGTTGATATATCAACCAACCCACCTGTGAAATCTCCTGTCAAATTAGGAGCAAAGGATTTATAAATAGTAATATTATCAATTAAGGTTGCTGGAAAAATATCGAGTTGTACTGAGTTTCGGTCTGGATCCAATCCGGGAATCTCCATTCCATTCAATAAAGTTTTGGTATAACGGTCTCCTAGTCCACGAACGTATATATTTTTCCCATCTTCGATTGAAATACCAGGAACAGATTGAATTGCATCACCCACAGTACTTCCACCTTGTTCAGCTATTTGATCACCAGAAAGACCATCCGAACTTACGGTTCCATTCATTCTTACGATGTCATTTCCTATAAGAGTTTTAGGACTTACAATACCTATAACTGTTATCTCCTTGATCGTCATCGTCTTGTCCTGAGAAAGTACAACGTCCAGCGTTATTGGCTCAGTTGTTAAGACAACTTCTTTCTTTACATCAATATATCCACCATTTGATTCAGAGAATATAAGGGTATATGTGCCAGGAGCAAGCTTAATAGTATAATTCCCATCAAAATCAGAATTAGCGCCAGCATTTAACCCTTCAACTTTGACTTTTGCAAAAGCCAAGGGAAAACCAGTTTTAACATCCGTAACAGTTCCTGTAACCGTTCCTTGACCAAAGGTCAAATTACCCACAAAAAAAACAAAAATAAAGCTTAAAAAACTCTTAAACATAGGATAGATTATTTAAATAAAATGGTAAATACAAAATTGCCTGCCGGAAAGACCGACAGACAATTGAGTTCTTTGCGTTGTAAAAACGCAGTAGTTTTTTTTATAGTTTTCCATTAATACCAGCCCATGTCCAAGCAGCAAATCCAGAAGCATCCGCTCCTGTTGCAGCGGTTGAAACCATTACTCCTTCAGCTGAAGTTTGATCTGCTGGGAATACAGTACAATCTACCGGTGGAGTTGCTCCGTCATCAGACCCTGTGTAAACATTTACTGCAGAAAAAGTAGAACCTGTGAATATTAATGTTGGTGAAGCGTCTGTTAAGTAAGTGAACGAATCATCCTTAGGATCAGCACATGCATTTTGATAAGAAGCACGAATCTTAGCGTTACCGAAAGAAACATTCGTGATATTCCCTTGAGCCTTCGATTTGAAATCTCCATTAGCATCAGTTCCACCAAAAGTGTAAACACTTCCATTCGATAAAGTGAACAACCCATTTGTATAAGTTGATCCTTCTGGTCCGTCAATTTCTAAACCCTCATCTGAATTTGTTCCATTGATCACTACGAAGTTATCGATAGTTCCAGAGTAATTCATATCTACATCAATTCCATCATCCCCTTGGAATCCAACAAGAATGTTAGAAACATTAACTGTTCCACCAAAGAATTCAATACCATCATCAAGATTAGAAACAACTTCAATGTTTGAAATAGACGTTCCAGTTCCAACTCCACCAAGTGTTAATCCATTGATTTCATTTCCAGATCCAATCAAGGCACCACCATGACGAATTGAAACGTAACACATCGTTCCTGAGTTATCAGCTGCATCAGAACCTCCAAATGCACCGTAGATTTCAGTCGCGGGAATCCCTTCGATTTGAGAAAGGACATCTCCATCTGCCGAAGAAATCGGAGCGTAACCCATAATTAAAATTCCTCCCCACAAACCTTGATCTGTCTCAGTCAAGTTTGTTCCAGTCAATTCCCCAACAGCAATGTTGTCTAGAACTGAAGTGAAAATAATTGGTTGAGTTGCTGTACCACAAGAGTTGATCTTACCTCCTTGAGCAACTACTAATGCAGATGCTAATGTACCAGTACCTTCAGCACCTTTTATAATAGTCCCAGCTTCAATAGTCAAAGTAACTCCACTACTTACAATTACTTTACCGTCCAATTCATAAATATTACCAGATGTCCAAGTTTCATTTATTGTAATAAAACCATCTTTTACAACGTTCCCTGTTGCAGTTGGGTCGTATGTACAATTCCCATCATCTTTCTTAGCTTTCTCACTGTAGTTATTTGCTAAAGGATCAGTGCACCCCTTTCTATTACAAGAAATCGTCCCTACCGTCAATGACGTTGCAAGAACCATCATTCCGAATTTCATACTGTTTAATTTCATCTCTTTGTTTTTTTTTGTTTTTGTACACCGCAAATATCAGGTGATTAAATAATCTGGACCTTTATTTAGACTTAAGGTTTCGTCAATTATATATTAACTGTATGTTGCTATGTTAAGAGAATAATAACATATGAGATCGAATAAACCCTCAATTCCCATTAATGCATAACATAATATTAATATTCAGTATAAAAAATTAATCTAAGTGTAACGCTTCTGTAACCTACATTCTAGGCTGCCTGCATAACTTTGATCCAAAGAAAACTGAATATGGCATTTGCAAAAAACGAACATACGGTACTCATCGTAGACGATGAACACGACATATTAGATTTCCTGTCATACACCCTTGAAAAAGAAGGATATAAAGTATTTACGGCTGATAATGGGAAGGAAGGGATTAAGCTTGCAAAAGACATATCTCCAGACCTAATAATATTGGATGTTATGATGCCAAACATTGATGGGATTGAAGCCTGTCAAATGATTCGAAATGACCATCAAATAGATCAACCGCTAATAGCATTTCTAACATCGCGATCTGAGGATTACTCTCAAATTGCTGGTCTTGAAGCTGGCGCAGACGATTACATAACAAAACCAATCCGACCGAGGCTTCTGGCAAGCAAAGTAGAGTCTTTGTTAAGGCGCGTTTCTGAAACTGCTAGTAATAAAGACCGCTCCGACATTCAAATTGATAGAGAAAAATACTTAGTTGATTTTAAAGGAAGCAAAATATCTTTACCTAAAAAGGAATTTGAGCTATTGGAATTACTAGCCAGTAAACCCGGAAAGGTTTTTAATCGTGATCAGATTTTGAACATCGTTTGGGGAGATGGTGCAATTGTAGGTGAAAGAACGATAGATGTGCATATCCGAAAATTACGAGAAAAGTTAGGAAATAACTATATTCGCACTATAAAAGGTGTAGGATATACGTTTAACGAATTTTGAAAAACCTCAAACCATTTCAGATACTTATCGCAGGGAGTTTAATTCTCTTCCTCACAACTCTTGTATCTTTACTTTATCTGAATACAATTGTTGAAATTGATCCTGTCTGGCTCTTTCTATTTCCTCTATTCAGTGGGGTAGTGTCGTATATTGTCTTTTATTTCTTTATCAAACGATTCATTACAGAGAAGCTCAAGATTCTCTATCGATCCATTCGAAAAGGCAAAATTAATAATGACACTAACCAATCCTTTAGTATTAAAGATGACGTTATTGAGAGAGCTGAGGCGGATACGGAAGAATGGACGAATGAAAAAAACTCTGAAATAAAAAGGTTAAAAGAGCAAGAAAAATTCAGACGCGAATTCATTGGAAATATTGCGCATGAATTGAAAACTCCTGTATTCTCTATTCAAGGGTATATTTTAACGTTACTAGATGGTGGACTGGAAGATGAAAAGGTCAACAGATCTTTTTTAGAAAGAGCGTCTAAAGCAACTGATAGAATGACGAACATTCTCAATGACCTGGATCATTTGGCTAAGTTGGAAGTAAATGATTTGCTAGTAGAAATGATACGTTTCGATATTAAGGAGCTCATTAAAGATATTTTTGAAGAGCTCGAGATTAAGGCCAAAGAAAAAAACATAACACTCAGGTTTGCTAAGGATTTCGATCCCGTATTTGTTAATGCTGATAAGGTTAAGATTGATCAGGTAGTAATGAATTTGATCAATAACTCTATTCATTATGGAAATGATGGCGGAGAAACCCAAGTTCGCTTTTATCTGATGGACAATATTGTTACAGTTGAGGTTTCGGATGATGGACCTGGAATTGCAGATGAAGATCTCCCAAGACTATTCGAACGGTTCTATAGAGTTGAAAAGAGTAGGGCCAGAAATCAGGGAGGTTCTGGAATTGGATTAGCGATTGCTAAACACTTTATTGAGGCTCACAACCAAACAATAAGTGTTAGAAGTACACTTGGAGTAGGAAGTACATTTACTTTTAGTTTGGATATTGGTAAAAAGAACGCGTAATACTGTTCAAATCAAAAACTGTTTTGTAATATTAAAAAAGGCCTATATCTATCCAAATTCAAGACATTCTTCTATATCCTTGATAATTTAAAGTTTTGTCATCACCAAAGTTGTCATGCATCTCAAATTATTCACGTTTACCGTTTTTATTGGTTCCCTAAGTTCAATAAAATATTTATTTAATAAAGCCTCTATTTTTCTTTCAGTAATCAGATACCTAGAACTAAGATCGGGCAATTCATACACTCCATCTTCTGATGAATGGTTTAGGTTCAAACCAATATCTGATGTCATTCTGATAAACAGAACACCATTGGGTAGTAACAAGTCGACTAATTTGTTAAACATGAGATCAAAATGAACATGATCCTTAGCGAAATGTAAAACGGCGTTACAAATAATAGCATCGTAACCATCTTGATCTTGAAAATCTTCAATTGTCGAGTTAGAGAACTGATCCTTATTCTCGGGGAAGATAAATTTCAATTCTGATATTACATCCTCCTTGGGATCGATTCCTACACAATTAAATTGATTCTTTAGGAAAAACTTTATGTTCCTGCCAGTTCCACAACCTGCATCTAGTATTCTATGGTTCTCAGTAAAAACACCTTTCATTAATTGGTCAAGGAGATAGATATCCATGCCTTCAATTTCCTGCAATACCTTCATACCGTAAAATTGAAGAAAAAGGATTTAAAAACAAAGTACCATTATTATCGATCAGGATTAAATTTGAGCAACTAGATACATTTGTCTTTCAGTTTATTCTATTCAGGCTTAATACAGTCAGAAAAACTATTCTCAAATTCCTTATTTTTGAATTCCTCCAAAGCTGCATTTGCCTTTTCATAGCCTTTATCCATTTCAATAAAATTATCTTTATGTGATTTTATAAATTCAAGCAGATTATTCACGGATGCATCAAATTTCTCTTGTTCTTTTTCTTATTCAGATTGTCCACCTGATATAATTCAAACAGCCGTTAGCAGCACGATTATAAGATCTTTGATTGTAATTAAATCTATTAAGTTAAGCATCAAATCTACACTTAAAGACTATTATATGTCATATCTGATTAAATCGTTGATGCCGATATAAACAAAGTATATGAAAGCCACTTTCAAAAAGGATGGATTCGT
>JBLHVW010000014.1:0-45926 GCA_047628775.1 Salibacteraceae bacterium
TATACTGTGAACCAGGCATTTAACTTTGCCTTTTTGGTGTAAGCTTTGTGTTAAATCGGTCAGGATAGATTCTCTGTTTTCTGGTTTTACCACATCCATATTAAAATGAAGCAGTTCCACTTTGCTTGTGGAAACTATGGCATCAAACGCTGATTCAATAGCCGGCACATCGCCTTTTCTAGCCCGATAAACCAAGCACAAATTTAAGCCCTCTTTTGCCAGTTTTTTAGCCGTAGCTAAACCCAGCCCGCTAGAAGCGCCTAGTATGATCGCCCACTCGTTTTTATCTTCGAATTCTCTTACCATTTCAATAACAATCTTTGAGCGGTAAATCCAGGTCCAAAGCTAAGCATTAAGCCTATATCTCCTTTTTTAGCCCCTTGTTCTATGAACCTTTCTAACACGTAAAGCACAGTGGCACTTGACATGTTTCCGTATTCCTTTAATACCGCTTTAGTAATACCTATATTTTTTCCCAGTGAACCAAATAACTCTTCTATAGTCTGTACAATTTTTTTCCCTCCCGGGTGAAAAATAAGATGATCTACATCCTCAATAGTTATATTATTTCGTTCTAAAAATGGGTAGACAATATTAGGGAAATGTTCAGCAATAGTGGCCGGAACTTCTTTATCTAAAACCATTTGTAACCCCGTATTTTTTAATTCAAATCCCATCATGTGTTCCGCATTGTAAAAATGATACATAGCTTCATCAATTATTTCAGGTCCTTCTTCATTTTTGTAAGATGATAATATGGTACAAGCGCAACCATCGCCAAAAATAGCTGCACTTACAATATTTACCATGCTATAATCGTCTATTTGAAAAGTGGAAGTAGGTGATTCTACAGCAATAACAACTGCGCGTTTATTTGGGTTGGCTTTTAAAAAATTGTTGGCGTAAATCATACCCGAGACGCCTGCTACACAGCCCATTTCAGTTACAGGTAACCTAACAATATCTTGTTTCATTTTCAACTTATTTATTAAGTAAGCATCAACGGATGGTATCATTATTCCTGTGCAACTCACCGTTATTATATAATCAATATCGGTGGGTTTAAGGTTGGCAATTTTTAAGGCTTTTACTAAAGCACCTTCTGCCAATTTTATAGTTTCTCGTTTATAAATTTCGTTTTTTTCTTCAAAAGACGTTTTTAGAAAAACATCTTCAGCATCCATGATTGAATATCTTCTGTCAACCGCTGCATTTTCAAAAAGTTTTATCACCTTTCTTTGGTATCGTTCTTCTTTACCCGACAACCATACTTTAAGAAAAGGTATTATTTCTTCTGTTGATCTTGAATATGGCGGCAGCTGTGTTGCTACGGATGTTATTTTTACGTTCATATTTTTTTAATTATCCATTGGTAACGAAATGCCCATCGCCAAGTTATGGTGCCTTTGAAATTTAATTTTCTTGAAAATCGATCTAGATCTTGGCGTTTAAATGCTTTCAAGATGGATGTTAAACCATCTTCTCTTGTCATCTCGTTACCAACAACCGATGTCAATAATTTAAAAAGGTAGTAGGCCAACCAGTGACGATGTAAATCATTAATGACAACACCTATTTTGGCATTTTTAAGTAGGGTTTCAATAAAGTCTAAAGCAATAGGATCTTCAAAATGATGAAGAAACAACGTACACATTGCAATATCGTAGGTGTGATTTGCAAATTCTTTGGATAAAACGTCTTCTTTTTTGTAAGTTATTTCTGGGAAGTTAGCCGATAATTGAATGGCATAATCAATAGTGGCTTGATTTGCATCTATGCCTAACAAGTCGAATTTATAACCATTTTTTCTGCCAAAATGGGCGACTTTTCTGAGCATGTCACCATTTCCACAACCTAAGTCTACAATGCTAATTATTTTGTCTTTGGGGTTGGTTTTTAGTATGGTTTTAAGAGAATCAATAGTTGTTTTGTTACCGCCCAACCATTTATTGATGTTGGCCAGTTGATCCAGTGAATTGATAAGAGCTTCACCGCTTATATCAAGGTCATCCATAATCTCAATTTTGGTACTTCTATTTGTTGTATCTATAAACATTATAGTTCTGCTCTCATGGGTTTGCCGTGTGTTCTTTCAATGATATATGGTAATATAAACGGAAATGTCTTTAAAAACAACATAATCAATTCAGAAAATAATCCTAGTCTGAATACCCTTGCTATCATATGTCCCGACTTTAGTCTAACGCTAAACTCTTTGTTCCAAATTTTGGTGTATTCGTTTTCTAAATTTGTTCTAGAGTTTATTTCTCCAGATTTAAATTTTAGAATTTGCTCAGAAGCCATTTGAGCAGCTCTGATTGCCATACTCATTCCATTTCCAGCTAATGGGTGCATCATTCCCGCACTGTCACCGCACATTAGAATATGGTTCTCTACGGGTTCTTTCTCCAAAAATGAAATTTGACTTATTGCTAATGGTTTTTCGGAAGCTAACTCATATGTATCGAAAACCTCTTTTAAATACTTGTTTTGACTGAGTACTTTCTTTTGAAAATCGTCTATGTTTTTGTATTGTTTGAATGATTTAAAATCTGCAATATAACAGACGTTTACTAGATTGGTTTCTACTTTGGAAATACCACAGTAACCGCCTACAAAATTGTGCAGCCCAACAGCATCTTCAGGAAAATCTCCTTTGTAATGTGCTTTTACACCTAAAAATGGAGCATCTTTTTGTATAAAGTCTCTGTTCATTTTTATATCCAGATTGGATCGCTTTCCAAAAGATCCAATAACAAACTCTGAGGTATATTGTTTGTCTTGACTGGTAAATACCTCAAACTGATCGTTTTTGAATTGAATATCAGTAACGTTTATATGCAGTATTTGAGCACCATATTTTTTTGCTCTTTTAGACAATTCCCAATCGATGCAATAGCGGCTAATGCTAAAACCTCCGGTAGGCAATTTAACGCTTATAGACCTGCCTCTGGGCGTACTTAATGTAAAATCAACTATGTTTTTTGCACCAAAGTCGAATGGATTAAAATCTAAGGCTTTTAAATAAGGTAATACCTCATTAGAAATATATTCTCCACAAACTTTATGTTTGGGGTATTCGTTCTTTTCTATTAAAAGTACAGACAGTCCCTTTTTAGATAAATGTATTGTACTTGCCAATCCCGCTAGTCCACCGCCAACTATAATAATATCATAATACATTAAAAGATGTTCTGTTTTTTGTTGATTTATACGCTATTATTGAGAATAAGAATAATTTAAAGCACTCATTTCGGGTATTAATCTTAGTTGCTGCTCAAATCGATAACTTCAGCTTTGGCTGCATTTTCTCTTACTGAGTCAATTCCATTATCTCTTCCTTGTGATGAAGTGTACATTTGACTTGTGCCAATAATTTGATTATTCGTAGCAGTCAGATTAAAATATAAACTTCGGTCAGAAGCTGTTTCTTTTTTAAACATTTTCTTATCAACACTATTGACTTTTACTGACTTTATCCCGTTTTGGCTACCCGATTTTGCTTCATAGCCCTGGCTCGTCATAATAACTTCGCCTTTTGAAGCCTTTAGATTAAACATAAAGGTTTCGTCTTTTCTTTTTGAAATTTCAATTTTCTCCATGACTTGTAAATTAGACAAATATAAATATTAATAATTATAGCAAAGGTGAACACCTTAATCAAAAATAGTGTTACACAATTGGATGCAAGAATTACATAATTCACATATTAATTAGTGTTATCAAAAAGAAGATTTTCAATAAGTTGATTGTAAATAGTGTATAAATTTGGTTCTCTAAAATTATATTGGTTATAACTTGTGAGGAATGAATTGATTACCTTATAAATGAGAAATTATTTGCTAGAACAGCCTTTATTTGAGAGCTTTTATAAACACAATAGAGACCACCAAAACTCATATGGCTATTAGAATTAGTAAAATGAATGTTCTTCATTGATTCCACAATATTCTTCGACTGATTTTACGCCCTAAATAATACTATAGCATTATTGCTCTAATTCTTGGTGACAGGATCGTTGTTTCAATCGAAATACCAAGGTAGCGATGAGGTTTGGAGAAATACAGCCTTTAACAGCAATCATACCTTGAATGTTTTGGGAGGTTATGAGGCCAGGTTTAATACCAAAAAAACCGAAGCGAAAGATAAAACTGCGTTGTCGTTTGATTTAAAATTTGTTTGGAATGGGGGAGGTTGTTACACACCTGTTCTTATTGACGAAAGCATTGCGGCTGGACAGGAAGTGCTTGATTTTAATAATACGTTTGCCTCTGGATATGCCGATTATCTAAAAGGAAATGCGAGAACAGCGTTTAAATTGATTGGGAAAAAGACAACGCAAGAAAGGGTGATTGATATTTTAAACTTCACCGATCGCGACAACATCTTTTACCAAGAATTTGATGTCAAAACAGAGGGGCTGAGAACTACTTTTCAAAACGGATTGCTTTGGGTGGTCTAGTATCGAATTACTTTTTAGGAGAAGGGTTCCATTTTTTCTGAATTTCTTCATATAGAAATACCACAGAAAGGATTAGCGTCATTCCATAGATCACATCTTCCATGGGAATCGTGTGAATTCGGAGGCCTGAATTCTCGAAATTATTGTACCAAACAATAGGTTGTTTTGTTGCCGCTCCCGTTAGGATACCATTCATAATTAGAAAAGGAATCATTGAAAGAAGAAAAGTGATTCCAATGTATTGATAGCTCTTTTGTCGGTAAACCCAGAAAATAATTAGTGAAATACCAATAACTGAATTTATTGAAGTGTATAGTCCTTCGGGATTTAGGAAGAATAATGTTATGGCATAAATGGCCAATACAACTTGTAAGATGTCATCCAGTTTTCGGCTTTTCCAATTTCTTAAATAGTATTTACAACATTCATAAATAAAGGTGCAAGAGAAGGGAACAACGATAAAAAAGAGGATTTCCTCAATGGGTAAATTACCAACACTTATTCCTGAAATGTAGTCGTTGTTGAATCCCCAAACACCGTGAAGCGTAAAGAAATAATCCCAGATTAGAAACGGAATTGCGACAATCAATGAGGCAATAAAAACGGCTTTCCATTTGCTGAAATAATAAACTTTAGAATCAAAGCTCAAAGCAAGCGGTCCTAGAATGGCAGCCACATCAAGAAGTAGATAGGTCCAGTTCATTCTTTATAGAATTTACGGGGAATATAAAGCATCCCGAAGCTCTCACTACCTTCTTTGAAGCGTTTCTCATGGTGAACTCTGTGTGCCCGTCTGACTGCATTAAAGTAACGGTTTTGTACCTTATCGAGCCAGTTGAATCGTCTGTGAATTAAAATATCGTGAACTAAAAAATAGGCAACTCCATACGTGGCAATCCCAAATCCAATTCCAGTCAATCCATACACCCCTTGCATCACTCCAAACATGATCGCAAGCCAAGAGGGAATGGCAAAAATCAAAAAGAACAAATCATTTTTTTGGAATGCGCTTCCCGTCGGCTGATGGTGGTCTTCATGAATTGACCACAGAAAGCCATGCATAATGTACTTATGCGCTAACCAAGCACAGAGCTCCATCAACATAAAAGCTGCAATAAATCCAATTCCGAATATCATAGAAGGTTTAAAATTATAAAAAAGATGGCCCAGATAACGTAAATCGCAATTCCAGTTTTGTTAATTCCTTTGTTGCGGTATAGGTACATGGCTGAGAACAAGAAACTGAATCCAAACCAACACAAATAGTTGTAGAATGGAATACTTCCTTCGGTCCATGTCCAGAAGTTGTAGTTAATAGCTACAGGTTCAATAATGAAATCAAGTAAAGTACACAATACTGCGGCGAAAACTGCTTGAAGAATTAAAGGTCTTTTGATGAAGTACTTTACAATAGAGCTGGAAGCCGCAACAATGATGACCCAATTGAGTCCAATGATGAGTGGAACATCGAGGAGTTTGAATCCCAATGCTGTGTCATAACTGTATTCACCAAAGAGGAGGCCTGTTTTTATTCCGATCAATTCCACACTGTAACCAAAAATGAAAATTGACGCCAAAATAGCCGCCTTTCGAATGTTTAATTCTTCGTCAATGATTAATGCCACACCTGAAATTAAAAGTGTGATGTACGACAATCGAGAGGCATTTGGATCAGTCGCAAATAGAATCAAACCTATCAAATGAAATAGGATAAGTACAATAAGATTAATTTTCGTTCTTGTTTTCACGGGATTAAATTAGCAACAATTTTCGCGGAACGCAGTACGAGTGGAATTCCACCTCCTGGATGAACGGCTCCTCCACAAAAATACAAATTATCGTATTTCTTAATCGTGTTCGGATGGCGTTTCAACGCCGAATCGAATTTATTGGATGCAGCACCATATAGAGCGCCCTTATAAGAACCTGTTAAAGATTCAATGGAAGCCTTGTCCCAATAGTTTTCAGTAACAATATGACTGCGAATATCCACGTTGAATTGTTTCTGAATTTTATCAATGACGTATTGTTTCATCTTTTCCATGTACACATCATCGGTTGTGTCTATTGAAGATGTATTGATCATCACAAATAAGTTTTGTCCGTTTACAGGTGCGTCTTTTTGATTTAAAAGTGAGCTGATATGGATGTAAATTGTGGGTTCAAGACTGTTTTTTTGTTCTTTGAAAATAGTGTTGAATTCTCCTTCGTAATCTTTGCTGAATAGGATATTGTGCAATCCAAGTTCGGGAATTTTCGTGTCAATTCCCCAATAGAAAACCAATCCAGAAGTACTTCTTTCTTCCTTCTTGTATTTTAGAGAAAGAGGAACGTCTTTCAATACATAATCGTAGAATGAGATAGGATCAATAGCGCAAATAACCAGTTTGCATGACCCGGAGAATTTATCGTCGATTCTATATGTATATCCAGATCGTTCCTTTTCAACTTCGACTACCACTTCGAAGCTGAACTTTATATTTTCTTCGAGAGCCAGTTTGTACAATCCGTTGATAATAGATCTCATTCCATTTTTTGGAAAGTAAGTTCCGTCATTCAACTCTAAATTCGGAATCATGCTGTACAATCCACTCATTTGATATGGATTGGAGCCGTTGTATGTTCCAAATCTATTGAATATCAATTGCATTTTGTCGGATTCGAATTTAGATTCGTTGTGACTATTAAGGCTTCTAAACATTGTGCGTGAAAGCAAAAACGGATAGTGTTTTATAAATTTTGGGTGTAAAAATTTAAGGAGAGAAGGAATCGAATCATTTAAAAATAATGCTCCGAGGCTTTCATAGTTCTTTTTAGAATTTGAGATATAGCTTTCGTAATTTTCTGCCTCATCTGCAGATACTGCTTCCTTGATTTCTTCTTTTGTGTTTTGCAGATTGCTGCTTAGCGTAATTCTCGAATTATCGTTAAAAAAGTAACGGCATGATTCTGAATGCTTCACGAATTCAAAATAGTCACTCGGGTTCTTTCCGTACAATTCGAAAAGTTCGTTTATGTTTTCCGTTTCGGTTAACAATGACGGGCCTTGGTCCCAACGAAACCCTTGAGAATGCAATTCCGAGAGTTTACCGCCTGGTTTGTCGTTTTTTTCGAGCACAAGAACACGAAGTCCTTTCTTATTTAGTCTCAAGGCACAAGCTATCCCTGCCAACCCGGCACCGACGATTATTGCATCATATTTCTTTTTGGTCGTCAATTTAGCGCTGTATAAATGGTTACAAGAGGTTCATGGAATTGCGAACGAGGCATTTGCAAAAGATAACAACCTTGATTGAATCGGGAACTCTGACTCTTGCATTTAGCAAGTCTTGTGGTTGTTTCTCTTTTATTTCAATCAACAGCTTGACATAATAGCGGTAACTAATATAAACCCCAAGTCGTGCCGATTTTGGGAGCATTTTAATTCCAATCAAAGCTTCGTTGAATTCTTCTTGAATTTCATTTTCAATATCAATCTTTGTCTGTTTTGTGATATTATTGACATCCAGACCAGGGAAGTAAACCCGTCCAAGATCATTTACATCATCGTTTAAATCTCTTAAAAAGTTAATCTTTTGAAAAGCAGAACCTAATTTTATAGCATAAGGTTTCAGTTTTGCATATTCCTCCTCGTTACCATGAACGAAGACTTTAAGGCACATTAACCCAACAACTTCAGCTGATCCAAGAATGTACTCTTCATACGATTCTTGTGTATACTCAACCGGATTCAAGTCCATTTCCATGCTTTTTAAGAACTGTATAATGAGTTCATGGTCAATGTTATATTTGTTGACTGTGAGCTGGAATGCGTTTAAAATTGGGTTCACGGAAATTCCACGTTCAATCGCGAGGAAAGTCGCAACTGAAAATTCGTTTAATAATACTGCTTTGTTAAAGTCGTGGAATGAATCGACAATTTCATCGGCAACACGGACAAAACCATAAATGCTATGGATGTCTGCACGAATTCTTTTATCAAGCCGGTTAACGCCCGCATAGAAGGAAGTACTGTATTTCCTAGTAACTTCTTTTGAAGCCAATAAGCTGTATTCGTCGTATAAATTTTTCACGATTTCATAATTTGTTTAGCAGCAATTTTACCTGAGATGAGAGCGGGAGGTATACCCGGTCCTGGCACAGTTAATTGTCCACAGAAATACAAGTTTTTCAACTTGGATTTCATTTTTGGTTTAAGATTAGCCGTTTGTTTTAATGTGTTAGCAAGGCCATACGCGTTTCCTTTAAAGGAATTATATTCCGATTTAAAGTCAGAAATACAAAACGACCTTTTGTAGACAATACTCTCCGAAATGTCTACACCCGTTCTGTGTTTCAATCGATCAAGCATCAGTTGAAAGTATTCTTCTCTGATTTGATCATTGTCCTCTATACCCGTGGCAATTGGCATTAAGAAGAACAAGTTTTCATGTCCTTCCGGTGCAACGTTGGGATCTGTTTTACTTGGAGCACAAACGTAGAACAACGGTTTTTTAGGCCATTGCGGTTCTTTATATATTTCTTCTCCGTGATCGTTGAGATCTTCATCAAAGAATAAATTGTGGTGCTCTAGTTTTTCTATTTTTTTATCAATTCCAATATAAAAAATCAATGAGCTTGGTGCCATTTTTCTTTTTTCCCAATAGGATTCAGAGTATTTTCTATATTTCGCTGGAAGTAGCTTTTGTTCTGTAAAGTGATAGTCCGCACCGGAAATAACAAAGTCAAAATGATGTTCAATGCCGTCAGCTGTTATTCCGTCGACCTGATCATTTTTAGATAAAATTCCTTGGACATTACTATTGAGGTTGATTTTAACTCCGTTTTGAACGGCGATTTTCCCCAAAGCAGCGGCCAGATCGTGCATTCCGCCTTCAGGATACCATGTGCCCAATTTCAAGTCGGCGTAATTCATTAATGTATAGAGAGAAGGAATGTTCTTTGGCATTTCCCCTAGAAAGAGCACAGGGAAATTTAGAATACTTCTCGCTTTCTTCGATTCAAAACGTCGGGAAACATCCGAGTTGACTGATTTTAAAACATCCAATTTGAAGCTGTTTTTCACAACTTCCCATTTCATAAGTTCACCTATACTAAGTCCTGGATTTTCAAGGAGTTTTATTGAGATGTCGTATTTCGTTTTGGCATCCGACAAAAAGGAATTTAGTTTCTTCGCTCCATCTGTTTCTAAAGAATCGAATAAAGCGTCAAGGTCTTTTTGATTTGAAGGTATTTTTGAAGAAGTTGCATCGTCCCAAAAAACTTGATAGCTCGTTTTTAGGCGGTCCAACTTGAAATAATCGGTTCGCTTTTCACCCAAGTCAGTAAAAAGGCCGTCAATAAGTTCTGGCATCCAATACCAAGATGGTCCCATGTCAAACTTAAAACCATTGGCTTCAAATGTTTGAGAACGACCACCAACCATAGAGTTTTTTTCAAACATGGTTACATTGAATCCGTTTTTTGAAAGATAGCATGCCGCATAAAGGCTTGAAAGTCCAGCGCCAATAATTCCGATATTTTTTTTCGTGTTGTTCAATTTTAAATCTTAAATAGTTTAACGAAATCGTCGTAGTTATTAATCGAATTCATCTGAGGGTAAACTTCATCCTTATTCTTGATTGGTTTCGTTGTACTAAGGCACAGCTTGTTTTCAGGAATTATTTCTAAAAGAGAATCTAATTTCCTGTGAAATCGATCACCCGTAACGTTGATAATCATTGATGTGAAAACGAGATCTGGACTTTTTTGAATAACCGCCAATCGTAAATCTTCAGTCGGGACGTTCGCTCCTAAATAAATACTATCCCAACCAAAAGATTTTAGAAAATAATTGTAAAAAAGAATCGGGATTTCATGATGTTCTCCCTTGGTTAGAAAAATCAAAACGCTTTTGTTGAGTTGCTTCTCAGCTTTAACTTCGTTTGTTTTTATTATTATGAATTTTCTTAATGTATTTGAAAAAAGATGTTCATGACTAATATTTAATGTGTTTAATTGCCAAAGTTCACCGATTCGAACTAGGAGCGGCGTAATGGTTTCTTGATACAATCTTAAGACGCCTTTTTCTTGATATTCCTCCTCTAGAATCTTCTCGATTTCGCTTGTGTCGAGTTTGATAATGCTTTGAATTAGAGCATTAATTTCCTTCGAGTCAGTTGCATTTTTATTCTTTAAAAGGTTATTTGCTCTCGTTGTTATTTCCTCATCTTTAAGAGATGCAATTTTTGAAATCTTGAATCCCCCTTGGTACAATAAATTTATATTGAGAATCTTTTTTAAGTCATCATTATCATAGTAACGAATGTTCGTTTCACTTCGCTTCGGTTCAAGGATTTGATACCTTTTTTCCCATATCCTAAGCGTGTGAGCCTTTATACCAGTAAGGTTCTCCAGATCTTTTATACTGTATATCGTTTCCATTTGCTTTATTAATGATACATTTTATGTTTAATCTTTATTTGATTTAATTAAACAAAAATAATGAAATTTGTTTGACATGTGTAATTAGAATGTGATTTTAGTAAATACTGCAGTATATTATAAGTGTGAGAATAGCTTGAAACATAATACTAGACTACGGATAGTGGGTGTTGATTTTAATCCTTGAATTGGGAAATTAGTCAAGAAGCTCTCTAATTTTTTTGCCTTTACCATTGTTTAATTTGAAATTCAATAGTTCAGCAATTGTGCTGGCGATATCTGTTTGATTGTAGCTCGTTGAAACAAGACTGCTTTTTGGTAAATCAGTGCCCAATGCTAAGAAACTTATTTTTTTGCATCTTGGAAATTCTTCACTATGACGAGCAAAATCGACAGAAACACCATCTAATACCTTCCATGATAGTTTGTTACCAATAGGGCTGTCTTGTCTTTGTACACAGGATTGTTTTGAATGTAATCCCAAATTTGTTGAAGATATTGATCGGTCTTTATGATTCCAAGCTGGTAGTTCGGCCAGTCATATTGATGCGCAAAATAATCAGGTTCCCAAAATTGAGTAGCGTCAATTTAGGATGGTGTTCAGCAAATACTTCAAAACACCTATTAAGAGTAATACTATCGTGTCTGTAACCGCTTCCAAGTCCATTTACGCCGCAATCGGTTGAAGGGATGTACTTTTACTTGCCAACTCGTGTTCTTCGTGTTTGCCAGAGCTTCTAGTTTGTTTTTACTCGTAATAATCCAGGTTTTATTCATTGGTGTTCCATGAGCTTCGCGCAATGCTTGGAAAATGGATGGTTTATCGGGGAACTCTGGGCCATTGTTGTTGATGTCTAGATAATAACCTGTTGTAATTGGCGTGCGTCCAGAAATCGTATAGGTTCGACCATCGTTTGAAAATCAGAAAATGTAACTCCTTCATGACGAAGCATCGATTGATTTGGAATAAACGAGTGATTTGGTTCTCTCCACGTTTCAGGATGTCTAGGACCATCAATTACAATAATGATAACATATTCAGTACTGTAAATGGGGTATACTTTATCCCGTTTGCAACCGAAAAGGACAGAGGAGAGCAGCAGTAGAGTTATGGCGGCAGTATACTTCATCTAAAAGCAAGGTATGAAATTTATGTGAGCTAGCAGAATGAAAAATCTCAAATACAAGGCCTTATTTCAATAGCGTTTTTAATTGAGCTATGGTTTTAATTTGGAGTAGTTTTTTTGAAGGTTTTAAATCAAAATTCGCCAATTGACTTCCGCTTACAATAACTTGAGCGTCTTTCGACAATTTTTTTAGAACCTTTTCAATTTTGAGAAAACTCTTATCACTGACCTTCGACGTGAACGTACTCACAACAATTTGAGGCTTAATCTGGGCAAAAGCCGATTCGATCTCTTTTATTGGAACTTTTTGTCCGAAGTAGTGACATGTATAGCCTTGTTCCTTTAGAATGTACTGATAAAGGAGCAAACTGAATTCATGTTCTTCATTGTCATGGAGAAAGAGCATGGCCGTTTTAAGAGGATCAGGATCAGTTTCTATTTCGCATGTTTTAGAAATCAAAAAGTCTCTAAAAATCGTTGAGAAGTAATGCTCATGAACAATGTCAATAGAATTTACTTGCCACAATTGACCTATTTTACCCAGTAAAGGAAGAATCAATGAAAAATACATCTCGTCAAGGCTTTGTTTCTTTAGTTCAAGTTCAAGAGACTGAGTAATTTGATCTCCTTTAAAATCTAAGATAAGCAATGTCAGTGTGTCAATTTCGGATTGTTTGTCCAGTTCCGTAATAAGAATTCTTGATTTTGCCTCCTGTACTATTTCAGATTCAGTTAGCGATGCAATTTTAGAGATTTTAAATCCGGAGGTATAAAGAAGACTTATGTTTAGAATTTTCTTGAGGTCATCTTCACTGTAATATCGAATATTATTATTCCTTCTTTTAGGCTCCAGCAGGCCATAACGCTTCTCCCATATACGAATGGTGTGTGCTTTAATCTGTGTAAAATTTTCAAGATCTTTTATGCTGTACCTTAAATTTCCCAATGGTTAGTTGTTTTGCAATAAACAAATGTAGACGATTTATGTGAAATTTGTACATGTTTATGAAATAAGTGTACATCCAGATTTGATTTTAGACTCCCTTTTTTATTTTAAACTCAACAATTATTCCAAGAGAAGGTTGTAATATTCCAGAAGAATTTGCGATCGTTTTCAGTAAATAACGTGAACTATCATTCGGATCTTCAATCGGAGTTCCGCTTGCATCTTTTTGCAGAAGTACAACTGGAGCAGTTGTTGCCTTGTTGTTATAAATGTTTTGAATGTCCAAATACAAATTCAAAGAAAGCTTTTTAAAATTGAATTTCTTATCAACGCGAACATTTAATTGATGGTATGAACTTCCTCGTTCAGAATTTAACAGAGAATAATCAAGGACGGCAGAATTCTGAATATCCCAAACTTGTTTCAAAGATGAGGTTTCTAAATCTGCTGGCGTAAACGGAGCTCCTCCAGAAAATGACCATCTAAAACCAACTTCCCAATTCTTTTTGAAGCGCTTACCGCCAGTGATTGAAACGATATTCTTACTGTCCCAAGTACTCGGAACGAACACGTCGTCTTTCGATTTAAATTCTGAAGTCACAAAAGTATACGCAACAAGGCAATAGAAACCTTTGATTAATTTTTGTTGGTAAAGAAATTCAGCTCCGTATGCACGGCCTGTTGATGTTGAAGACACTTCTTCATTTCCGACAATTCCAAAATCAGA
This sequence comes from Salibacteraceae bacterium, assembly GCA_047628775.1. GTDB lineage: Bacteria > Bacteroidota > Bacteroidia > Flavobacteriales_D > Crocinitomicaceae > UBA4466. Next base: position 13,686 of record JBLHVW010000014.1, read on the forward strand.
ACCTAAGTTGGCGAGTGAAATTGAATCATTCACCGAGAATGGATAGCGGTTGTATTTCTTAAAGAATCCTTCTAATGAAATTTTCGACTTGAAATTCGTAATAAAGGACGATCCTATTGTGATATGATCCGCTTGGATATATTTCAATCCATTTTCTTTGTTTTTTAAAGTACCATTTGCATCTCTAAAGCCTAGAATAGTATAGGATGGAAGTTGATTGTAACGGGCTATGGTTCCGCTAATTGATAATTGATCGGAAAGGGCGTAGTTCAATGAAAGTGAAGGAGATATTTGATCCAACGGGTTCAGCATGGATTCAGAGTAGCTACTTACATCCGACCTCAAGCCAATGCTTACATCTAAATTATCTTTTAAATAAGATTTACTTACTTGAGCAAAAATTGAACCTTTGTTCAGGTCTAGGTTTGAATTAATATCGACCGTAGTTGGAATTCCTCCAGCGATAAACTGTCGAAACGTTGCCGCTTGAAACTTTGCGAATTCGTATCCAAATCCAGCGAGAACTTTATAACCATTTTTTCGCCACGTATGTTCGAACCGAACTTTGTTCTCTGCTTCAGTCGATGAATAATTAAGCAACAGGTTTTCTGGAGTTTCAACGTTCTCGAAATATTTTTTCGAAATGTTCTTCAACATGTTTCGGCTTACAATTACACGTTGATTGCTGTTTTCGCTGTAATGAACATAATTCACTCCAATCGTATAATTCCATTGGTCTTGAGTTGGAATATTATTCAATGAAAATTGATTCAATTCAAATTGCTGAGGATCTGTTACGCCGTCATTGGCTGATTCATTTAAAACAAAATCATCCAAAGCTCCTAAGCCAATAATGCTGATTTTGTTTTTCCGATTGATGTCATAATTCACTTTGAATTGAGCATCGTTGTAAGTTGGAAGAAACGGTAACTTTAAAGCTGCGAAGAGGAGTTGTAAATACGAACGACGTGCTGAAAAAATGAAACTTGCTTTTTTTCCTAAGGGACCATCGAGTGTTAAGGCAATATCACTTGAACCCACAGCTATATTTGCAATAAGGTTTTCTTTGTTTCCTTCTTTTTGCTTGAAAGAGATTGCAGAACTTAGTCCATTGGCAAAATTCGCAGGAAATGCTCCCGCATAAAAATCAATGGCTCGAATAAAGTTAATGTTCAATAATCCAACGGGCCCACCACTACTGCCTTGCGTTGCAAAGTGGTTGATGTTTGGCACTTCAATTCCATCTAAGTAAAATTTGTTCTCGCCTGGTGATCCACCTCGAATGATAATATCATTTCTAAAAGAAGCAGGTGAGGCAACACCGGGTAAGGCTTGGAGAACTTTACTGGCATCTCTATTCGCTCCAGGTAACCTTTCAATTTCCGTTGCGTTCAATGTTTTTAAAGAATTCGGAGATTCTTTTGGTTTTCTAAATGGATTTGCAACGACTTTAACTTCACCTTTCTCTAGAACGAATTCCTCAAGTGCAAAGTTTAATTCTGTTGGTCGTGAAACGGTTACTGTGATATCTGCTAAAATCAACTCGTTAAATCCTACTGAAGACGCTGTAATGGAATAAACACCTGGTTCGACACCATCGATTTTATAGTATCCCAAGGAGTCTGTAAAAGCTCCTTTCGAGAGACCCACTATCTTAACTTTTGCAAATTCAACGGGTTGGTTGTTAATTGAGTTAATTATTATTCCCGAAATACTTGTCGTTTGTGCATTTGCAATGAGATGCGAAAAAAGCAAGAATGTTATTAGAACGTACTTCATTATTAAAGGTTATATAATACAATGTAGAGATTCAATGATGTCGCAATTATTATCCATGAAAGATATGGAAAAATGTATAGAATACTGTATCGTTTATTATCTAAGTAGAAGAGAACGAATAGGATTATTACAAACGTTAAAGCTGAGATTATTATTAAACCAAGAATAGGAGATTGAAAATGGAAAAAGGCGATATTCCAACTTACATTTAGAATCCATTGAATACTAAATAGACTTAGAATGTTACGTCGATTGTATTGCGAATTGTATAGTCCTGTCATGAAGAAGGAAAAGCAAATCATTACTGTAGTCCAAGCAAAGCCAAATACCCAACCAGGTGGTGTCCACGGTGCTTGATTCAAATTGGTATACCATTCAGATGAAACGCCAGGACCGGTTAGTAAACCTCCAATAAGTAATGCTCCGAAGTTGAGGGTTAAGAAAGTTAAAAAGCATTTTATTTTACTCATTTTATGGTTTTCTAGTAAATGTTAAAGCCCCGAAGAACGAATTCCCCGAGGCCTTTAACTTAGCTACTACCACTATAGCTTTATAAATTTCGCTTGAAATTCTCCAATTTCGTTTGTTAAAAAGATGAAGTAATTTCCGTTCGCCAATTCTGAAACATTAACAGTTCCATTTTCAGTTGAACCAGTTAGAACAGTCTCACCATAGATGTTCATTACTTTGTAATCATTTTTGTTAAAGTCATTGATTTTTAATACATCTGTTGCAGGGTTTGGAGCAACGTTGATAAGAGTTACATCCGCTTCTTCGATTCCTGCGATTAATGGCAACAATACAATGTCAATTACGTGAACAACACCATTGGCTGCAGTAAGATCTGCAGTTAAAACAGTTGAAGTATTTATCATTACACCATTTGTCAAATCAACAATTACATCTTCTCCGTTTAACATTCCAACAGGACCATTCATTAAAGCTCCAGATAAAACTGTCGATCCAACTACGTGGTACAGTAAGATATCAGACAAGATTGGACTTGCAAGTAAACCTGCGATATCAGTTCCCAAAGCCGCTGCTAAATTGTCAAATGCTGTATTGTCAGGTGCAAAAACCGTTAATGCCGCAAGAGGATTAGTAAGCGCTGGTAATAATTCTGCTGTTGCAACTGCAGCCGTTAAAGAAGTGAATCCATTATCGATAGCAATGTCAACTACTGTTTCAAAAGGTAAAAGTACTGCGTTAATTGCGTGAACAATTCCGTTGTCAACAGTTAAGTCTGCTATCACAACCTCTGCTTGATTTGCAAATACTTCACCCATAGAAGTTTTAGTCATCTTTAATGTGTTTGTCGGGCTAAGTGGTGCAACAACAGCTCCGTTTGTTACAGCCGCAGCATCTACTGTTGTTCCAAGAACATGGTACAATAAAATATCAGATAAGTTAGGCAAAGCTAAAAGACCATTAATGTCTGTACTCAATGCAATAGCCAAATTATCGAAAGATGCATTGTCTGGAGCGAAAACTGTCAAGGTAGCCAACGGGTTTGTCAAAGCAGGAAGCAATTCCTCTTGGATAACTGCAGCAGTTAAATAAGTAAATCCATTGTCAATTGCAACATCAACAACTGTTTCATAAGGCAAAAGCACTGCATCAACTGAATGAACAATACCATTGTTTGTTGTTAAATCTGCAGCATTAACTTGCGCTTGATTTGCATATACATTACCGCCCATTGACGTTTTCGTCATTTTAATTGTATTCGAAGCATTCAATGGATTTACGATTGCACCATTTGTTACAGATGCAGCGTCAACAGTAATTCCTAAAACATGATACAATAAAATGTCAGTCAAGTTAGGAAGTGCTAAAAGGCCCGTAATGTCCGTACCCAATGCTGTCGCTAAATTATCGAAAGCTGTATTGTCTGGTGCAAAAACGGTTAAAGTAGCGGCTGGGTTTTGAAGCGCCCCTTGAAGGTTCTCTTGAACAATCGCTGCATTTAAAGAAGTATGATTTGTACTTGTTGCAATAACGTCGTCATAAACGTTTGTTTGCGCCGCAGATAAGAGGGCTGTGAAAGCAAAGCTCAATACTAGAGCTGCTTTTTTAAACTGGAATTGTATTGTTCTTTTTATCATAATGTTTAACGTTTAGTTTTTTTTGTTAAACAAATGTACGTAACAATGTTTGACAAAAAAAACTAAACGTTAAACAAAATATCCTTAACAGGATTGGACAGAGTTTAAAGTGTTGATTTTTAATAGATTATGTAAATGTTAAAAAATGTTGTTTTACCAAGGTAGGGTTAAACAAAGGATGTAAAACAGAGAATTGATTCGCTATTAATGCGTTTACTCTTACAAATTTTTCTGACCGCGTATGGTATTGTGCTTTAAGACATAACCTAAAATTCTACGGATCCAAGAACATTGATTATAAGGTCATAAATTGCAGTTTAAACCAATGATTTATAAATTATAGAAGTAGTATTGACTAGGTTTAATTCATGATTTCAAAGTCAATATGAAAGTGATCGTCGTGCACATCATTGATCACAGGCTCTAAGTTACGTGTTATGTAGGGGCCGTTGGCAGTAAAAAATTGCCCATGAGTTGTGGCGAACAATTCATCTCTTAAGTCTGTATTGAAAATTACCTTGGTTATTTTTAAACCTAATTTTTCAGCTTCAATGCGCATTTGATTGATTTCGTTGGCAACCATTTCAAAGTCTATCAAAATTGTCGTGTCATTAATGTACTGCCCTTCTTTATTGAATTCAAGAAGATAATGCATTGCACCCAAGTCATCGAGGTCATAATATGGTTTGCCGTCTTTCATTAGTGGCATCATCATATCTACGCTCATTCCGTTTTGATGTGTTCGATGGGGAAACATTTTACCTCCATGCTCATTGGAAAACTCCATAATACGGAACTTGCGCTTTTCACCGCTCAACTCGAAGGTTTTGAAAGTATTGATAACGGTTTGTGCAACTAAGTGGTGCGTAAAAGCACGGCCTGACAAATAACTTGCCGTATCGAAATACATAAAGTTAGAGCCAGAAAAAGGGATTAGTGTTCCGTTTTGAAGACTTCCTCTGCTTACAGAACCAATGGATTTCGTTTTCAATGAATCTTGAAAATTCTCTAAGTAATAGCGATCAACGATTGAAGGTTCGGGCGACGGTTCAAAGTCTGTTTGGGCTTGATCGCTGACTTCTATGCTGTCCAATTGGCTAGAACACGAAGTGATAAATAAGAAAAGTGATAGAAAGGGTATTAAAGCACGCATATTTTGTTTTCGCTTCATTTTGCAATTATCATACCCAAGTGAAATATTTTATTTTCCGTTGTAGATGGCTTTGTTTTTATCCGTTTCTGCTAGGATAATCTCCAACCCGAAATTAGAACTAAGTTTCTCACTCAAAATATCCCAAATCACTTTAGCGATGTTTTCAGCTGTTGGGTTGATTCCTTTAAATTCAATACAGTCTACGTTTAGGTTTCGATGATCAAAACGATCAAGAACATGCTTGTGGATTATTTCTTTCAATACCTTAAGGTCTATTAAATAACCTGTTTCAGCATCAATTTCGCCTTCTACTATAACTTCAAGAACGTAATTATGGCCGTGATAATTGGGGTTGCTGCACTTGCCAAAGATTTCTAGATTTTTCTCATCTGACCAGCCTTCTACAAAAAGACGATGGGCGGCATTAAACGTTTCTCTTCTACTAACTTTCATCATGGGACAAAGATAGGTGTTAAATCCAATCTTTAGAATTCATTTTTCTTGATTGAAATTATTGTAACGTCATCTGTTTGCTCTCCCGATGCAATCCACGCATTGAAGTCTTCGTCAAATTCATGCCTTTGTTTTATGAGTGATAATTCAACATTCATTTCAAGCAGTTCAAGAATTCTTTTGAATGAGAATTTTTTATCATTCGGACCACCAAATTGATCTTGGTATCCATCTGAAAACAAGTACAGTTGATTCTCGGGGAGGAATTGTGTGTAATGCGTGCTGTATCCTTGGAAGCCAGAAGTAGGAGGGTCACCAATATGTTTGTTGTCTCCTTTAAGCATTGTGAATGAAGTTTTCTCATAAATTAAGAAACGAGATCCCGCGCAGCCAAAAGCCATTTCATCCTTACTATCATCAATAACACAAAGCGTCAGTTCCATTCCGTCGTTGATTTCTGTATCTCCAGAACCTCTAGGCAGCACATCAATCAAACGTTTGTCCATTTCATTCAAGATATCCCCCGGATCTGTCATTCGTCCTTCTAGAATAATACTATTCAGTAGATTGATTCCAAGAAGTGTCATAAAGGAGCCTGGAACTCCATGTCCAGTGCAATCACCAAGCACAAGGAATGTTTTCGATTCAATTTTTTCCATCCAATAGAAATCGCCAGAGACAATATCTTTTGGTTTATAGATGATGAAGTACTCTTTAAATATTGATGCGAAATTACGTTCATGGGGCAATAAATTAATTTGAATTCGCTGTGCATAGCTTATGCTCGAGGTAATATTGTCTCTTTGATCTTTGATTAATTTCTGCTGCTGACGTATCTCTGTGATGTCACGAGCCAAAGCAATGAAACCATTTATTAAAGTTTTTGAACCCGCAGCATATAACGTAGTAACGTATTGACCAATCCAGATTATTTCACCGTTCTTTTTGTGAATCGGAAACTCTTTATATGTACTCGCACTTTTCTGTTTGAAATGTTCAGCGTAATAATTGCTAACTTCTTCAGTATATTTTTCAGGAACAATTGAAACTGAGCTCTTGTTCAAAAGGTCCTCTTTTGTGTATCCGAGCTTTTCATAGCAGATATCATTAAGGAAAATGAAATCGCCTTGTAGGTCACATCGATAAATAAAGTCTTCCGCATTTTGAACGAGTAATTCATACGTGTTCTCCAGTTCCATTTGCTCAGAAATATCCTGTCCGAGCATTACTTTTACATCTTTGGAAAAATTCTTGTACTCCCATTCTACCCAATGAATTTTAGAATCATGACTCGCCATTGGAACAAGGTATTTTTCGCCGTCCTTAAATTCTTTTAAAACATCAACTTCTCTAAATCGACCTTCAAATGGAACATAATTATTTAGAATTGAAATGTCTTGATTTAGCACTTCGTTGTGCGTTGCTGCTATGAAATTTGAAATGTTTTCACTGGCATAAACAATTTCCCCATCATTGGTAAACGCGATTGCAGGAATATTTCCTCGATTGACAATGGAGGAGATGAAGATCAATTTATCCAATGAATCCGACCTCAAATAACTTAAGAAAATTAAAATTGTTATCAAGGCAATGTTGGCGATGATGAAATAAGATTTAGGGTAGACTTCATTCTCTACAATTACGACCATGATCATCGTTGCCATAAGAAGTATAGAGGTGAAAATGATCATAGATTTTATTCTATGAAGGAAAAACGGCGTCACTGATGTGCTTAAAACAAGACCGATTATATGGTAAGGATGTAAATTAGATAAGTACATCTCAACATAAGCTTCGAGTATTATTATGGCTATTCCAGTTATTAAAAGTGGGCTTAATAAGCGCTCATTGGGTGAGCCGATCACAGATTTCGATAAAAAGTACAACCCAAGAAGTATGAACTCCATCGTAAGAACGAGGCCTAAATGGAGGTCTAATTCATTACTGATCAAAGGTCCTACTATGTATGAAGATCCAGTAGCAATAATACCTAACAGGATAATATTGGGAGCCATTAGCAGGTGTACCTCGGTATCTTTGGTTTGAACAAGACTGTGCTTATCAAATACCCTACTGTAATTGATCAAAATAATATTTACTCCAATGACACAGATTACAATAAGAATAATAAACCAATTTGTTTTCCAAACGGGCAGTTTTACATTGAATTCGAACTTGCTAATAGTACTATAATGAACACCGTCATAAGATGCTCTAGCTTGCAATGTATAGCTTCCATTGTCCAGATTGTTTAAATAAAGATCATCGTTTTCATTTAAGTAAATCCAAGAACCACCTTCTTCTGCTAAACGGTATGAATAATGAATTTTCCCGATTTTTGGATTGTTGACGTGAAACTTATACCGGAAAGAATTGATGCTCGTTCCGTTTCTATCATAGCGAGTCAAATCAGTAATAATAGGTGCCAATGGAGTTCTAAGTTGGTCTAAAATATCCGTATTTATTAAAAACAAACCTTCGACGGTTCCAACATAGATGTTATTGTCTTCTTGAAACTGAGATCTCATGTGTGTTTCATAACCACCAAATCCAGATTCCGCATCGTAAGTAGATTGACCAACAACAACTCCCAATTTATTTACTTGAAGAATCGTGATTCCCTTGTTGGTTCCAACGATAAGGTTTCCTAAGCGATCTGCGTTTAAGGTGTAATAAAGATTGGTTTTAAAATAGTCACTTCCTTTAAGAATTATTTTTTTTGAGCTAGGAGTGATTCCTACAATACCCTTTTCCATCGTGAACCAAGTCGTTCCGTATACATCAGTTGTAGAACAACCTGAATAGCTTCCTAATTTTTTGTCCAGAGCTAATCGAGAGAATAACTTAGTCTTTTCATCGTATTTAAAAATTCCGTTGTTTGTTCCGAAATAGATTGATTTTCCGGAAGCGGTTAATTGGCCTGTGTAAAAATAGAGCGGGAGTTTTTGTTTGTTTCTGAATTCTATTTTCTCACCTGTTTGTAAATCTATTTTGAAAATTCCCTTTCCTGCTACACCTGCCCAAAGTGATGATCTATCAGACATGATAAACGTTACATTTTCATTTTTGAAAAGAAAATCATCGAATTCAGGTCGAGTTACATTGCTGAATTTTTTGATTCCAATATTCGTAGCAACATAATAATCTTGATCAACTCGAGCAACAGCCTTAATCATAAAGGAGAACTCACTAAAACCTTCAGAGTTAAGCCGTCCCACGTATGTTTTTCCGCTATAAGTAGAAATTAAAATGTCATCGTAAATTGTTCGGTAAGGTTGAGAAATTTCAGTTGATTCGTAGACTGGGTGCAATTGAATTTTAGTGAAGGCTTCGAGTGAGACTTTATAGATGCCTTTGCTTAGAGAACAGATCCAGTAGTCGCCATTCAAATCGTAAATTATTTGAGCGGGATTTTTAATTGGTTGATTGTAGTTATGCGCTACTCGGTATAAAGAACGGTCTCTTATCTGGAAAATCTGGCCTTTTTCAGTGACCACTACACTGTTTTTAGTACTGGAATCTGAACTGAATGAAATAATCCGATCCCCGTCAGATGAAAATTCAGGTCTTGAATCAACTCTACTTTTCTCAATAGTCCCATTATTATTGATTACGGCCTCTAACCATTGAGTACCAGTATCATTAAAAAGAATAAGCCTGTCTGAATTTATATAACCGAAATTGTATTGATTTGCTTGAATTTCACTTCTACTTAGATATCTTGAAAGGGTAGAGATGTTTCCATTGCGAAGCAAATAATTCCCATTACTTGTTAGAATAATAAATCCGTTTTTGATCTTAATATAATGGTGCAATTCAATGCTCTTATTAAAATTCAATAGGACTCTTGACTTTCCATTTAATTCGGTGTAAATTTTGCGTTTACTGACGAAGTAATGCGTTGATTGGCTTTTTAATACGGCAATTGCTTCACCGAACTCTTTGGTTTTGAGATTGAATTTATGGTACGTTTTATTTTTAATAGAATAATAATAGAACCCTTTAAATTTCGATGCGAAAAGAATAGAATCACCCTTGATAATCAGATTGCAAACATGGTGGTTGTTATCACCTCCTTTTTCTAATACTTCTTCGAAATTTTCCCCATTGAAGCGCATTAAAGGCGCGCCATCTGTTCCTATCCATAAATAACCATCCTTTGACTGCGCAATACTTGAGATTGCAGCCATGGTTAAACCGTCTCGGTGGTTGTAATTTTTAAATGTGTAAAGTTGTGCGCTAGAATTCAATGCGCAAATTACCAAGCAAAATGTTATTAAAAGTAGTTTTATTTTCAACTTAGAAGAGACTCTTGTTTGTACCGAAAAATAGACAAATTCCATGACAAAACGGGTAATAAAATGCAACTGTTATGCAATCACAACAATCTTCTCCTTAATATAATCGGCAATGCGCTTGGCTTTCTCCATGGAAGAAGCCGCAATAGTTACATGTCCCATTTTTCGATTGGGCTTGGTTTGCTCCTTACCATAGATGTGTATATGAACTCCGGGTTGCCCAACTAAATCAGTCATTCCTTTATAGATCGCTTTGCCCGTGTGGCCCTCGCTTCCGATCAAATTTATCATGACACCAAAGCAGGTCATTTCAGTTGATCCAAGCGGCATATTTAACACAGATCGCATGTGTTGTTCAAACTGAGAAGTAACATTGCACTCGATTGTATGGTGTCCGCTGTTATGAGGCCTTGGTGCAACTTCATTGACCAATATTTCACCGTCTTTCTTTAAAAACAATTCAACGGCTAATATTCCTACCAATTCTAATTTATTGATAACATCAATAGCAATAGCGTTGGCCTTGTTTTCTGTTTCTAAAGAAATGTTGGCTGGAGAAAACAAATAAGAAACTAAATTTGCTTCATTGAATTCACATTCAACAGTAGGATAAACAGCGGTTTGTCCATTTTCGTTTCTAGAAACAATCACCGAAAGTTCTTTTTCAAAAGGAATCAAATTCTCTATTATTGAAGCTTCGGAGAAAGTCGATTCTAAATCCGCTTTGGATTTAATAATCGCAACCCCTTTTCCGTCGTATCCGCCTGTTCGCAATTTGTGAACGAATGGGATTTTGCTTTCCAAGTCCTTTAAATCTGCATTCGCCTCAATCAATTCGAAATCGGAGGTTGGAATATTATTTTTTTTATAAAACGTCTTTTGAAGCCCTTTATCTTTGATTATTTCTAAAATATGGGGTTGTGGAAAAACTTTTATTCCCGATTTTTCAAGATCATAAAGCGCTTTCACATTTACATTTTCGATCTCAACTGTAATAACATCCATATCCTTTCCGAAGGCCATAACGTCATCATAGTTAGTGATGTCGCCATTCGTGAAAGTCGTTGCTATGTTTGCACTTGGAGCATTGTCATCATTCTCCATGATGTGTACATGGATATCATAGCTGATCGCTTCTTGAATAAACATTCGTCCGAGTTGTCCACCGCCAAGGATACCGAGGCGATGCGAGGTGCCAATTAGGTCTTTTTCCATGGTGCAAAGATAATGTCTATTCGGAAGAAAATCGTAACTTTGCTCTTCAAAAATGACATATTTGTGATACAAGTTTTAGACAAGTCATTCGACATTTTCATCCCAAAAGATGAAATAGCACGCAAAGTACAGGCGTTGGCAAGTATTATTAACGCCGATTATAAAGGCAAAGAAGTTGTCTTTGTAGCAGTGCTTAACGGTGCGTTCATGTTTTCATCAGATCTTCTTAAGGAGATTGATTTAGAATGCGAAATTACTTTCGTTAAAATGAGCTCTTATCAAGGTACACAGACAACGGGAAAGGTTGAAGAGCTTATTGGTCTTACGACAGATATTGAGGGTAAGGAGATCATTATTATTGAAGATATTGTAGATACGGGATATACAATAGACAAAATAATTTCTTTACTAAACGGCAAGAATCCTAAGTCAGTTAAGATTTGCACTCTGCTTTACAAGCCAACTGCGTTCAAAGGGAAATCGGAACCTGAGTACGTTGGTTTTTCAATTCCCAATGCATTTGTTGTTGGCTATGGGTTAGATTATGATCAAAAAGGACGTAACCTTGATGCGTTGTATAAAATTAGAGAATCGAAACAATAAATTGTATGTTGAATATTGTATTATTTGGACCTCCGGGAGCTGGAAAAGGAACTCAGTCAGAAAGATTAAAACATAAATATGGTCTTATTCATATTTCAACGGGTGATGTTTTTAGAGCACTGGATCCTGAGTCAGATTTAGCAAAATTGGCTAAAAGTTATTCTGATAAGGGAAATTTAGTTCCTGATGAAATAACGATCAAAATCTTAGAATCTGAAGTTTCGAAATTTCCAGATGCGAAAGGGGTTATTTATGATGGTTTTCCAAGAACAACTGCTCAAGCTGAAGCTCTGGATACCTTTTTAGCGACAAAAGGAACGTGCGTAACTGCTATGTTATCTCTTGTTGTCTCAGAAGAAGAATTGAAAGCAAGATTGATTGCACGTGCGGAAGTATCAGGTAGAAAGGACGACGCTGATCCTGCAATTATTCAAAATAGAATTGAGACGTATAAGAGTACAACTGCTCCTGTTGCTGGTTTTTATAAAGCACAAGATAAGTTAAGTGAAATTGATGGAGTAGGATCAATTCAAGATATTACTGAACGTTTATTCTCTGCAGTCGATTCTTTATAATTGACGTTACCCGAGAATCAAATTTAGAACACTTTAAAAGAAAATAGATGGCCTCGGATAACTTTGTAGATTACGTGAAAATTCATTGTGCCTCTGGTAACGGTGGTGGAGGATCTGCACATTTTCGTAGAGAAAAATACATTCCTAAAGGAGGTCCTGATGGTGGTGATGGTGGTCGAGGTGGTCACATCTATTTGAAAGGAAATAAACAACTTTGGACTTTACTGCATCTTAAATTTTCCAAGCACATCAAATCTGGGCATGGCGCTTTCGGTTCGGGGAATTTAAAAACAGGTGCGGAAGGAACAGATGTTTACATTGATGTTCCATTGGGAACAATTGCGCGTGATCCAGAAACAGGAGAAGCGCTTTTTGAAATCTCTGAAGACGGACAAGAAGAAATTATTCAACGTGGAGGTCGGGGAGGATTGGGAAATAATCATTTCAAATCATCCACGAATCAAACACCACGTTTCGGTCAGCCAGGAGAACCGGGAAGAGATGGTTGGAAAACATTAGAGCTTAAATTGCTCGCAGATGTTGGGTTGGTAGGATTTCCAAATGCTGGAAAAAGTACATTGCTTTCTGTCTTATCCGCTGCAAAACCGGAAATCGCTGATTATCCATTTACAACATTAAAACCAAACCTTGGAATTGTAAAATACCGTGACATACGTTCGTATGTTATGGCTGATATCCCTGGGATTATCGAAGACGCTCATAAAGGTAAAGGCCTTGGGTTGAGGTTCCTAAGGCATATTGAAAGAAACTCGTTGCTTCTCTTTATGGTGCCTGCGGATAGCGATGATATTGCGAAAGAATACAAGATCTTATACAATGAATTGAAGCAATACAATCCAGAATTATTGCACAAGGATTTTCTTTTGGCAGTCACCAAATGCGATATGCTTGATGACGAATTGATTGCTGAAATTGAACCAACATTGCCAGACAATGTTCCACATATATTCATTTCATCCGTTGCCCAAATGGGATTGGTTGAACTGAACGATTTGATTTGGAAAACATTAAATGATGATTGATTATTTAGAATCAATTGATCGATCTATAGTTTTAGCCATTAATGGATGGCACACTCCCGTAATGGACGAAATAATGTGGGCCACATCGGGTAAAACGATTTGGATTCCTTTGTACGTAATGTTAATCATGCTTTATTACCGCAGAGAAATGTTTAAGAAAACATTCGTTTTTCTACTGTCTGCGATATTGGTCGTTGCTCTTGCTGATTTAATTTCTGCCAAGTTGATCAAGGAAGTGGTTATGCGTGCACGTCCTTCACACAATGTATTGCTAACGGATAAACTGCATTACTACCGCTACGTAAATGGCGATTATTACAAAGGCGGCGAATACGGATTCGTTTCTTCCCATGCAGCCAATTTCTTTGGGCTATTCACGTTTGTTTCACTTGTTCTGCGACAATACTACAAGAAGGTGACATTAATCTTAATGATCATTGCAACCCTTGTTTGCTTTAGTCGCATATACCTTGGTGTTCACTATTTATCCGATATCATTTTTGGAGGATTGCTCGGAGCCTTAATCGCTTATCTCGTCTATCGTTTCTTATTTATTGCTATTATTAAGAAAGAATTTCTCAAGCAATGACGTACTTTTTTGTGTTTCTCGGAGGTGGATTGGGCAGCCTAGCTCGATTTTTAGTCAGTAAGTTTTCAGGGCAAGTCTTTACCACGAATTTCCCGATGGGAACTTTCATTTCCAACATGATTGCATGTTCTTTATTGGCCCTGTTTGTGGTTCTGTTTACAAGTAAATCTGCCGAGTATTCTTGGATTCAACCCCTGCTAATTGTCGGGTTTTGTGGAGGTTTTAGCACCTTTAGTACATTTGGGAATGAGACCTTTCAATTGATGGATTCAGGCAATCACCTGTTGGCCATTTTAAACGTTGTAATCTCCGTTTTTGTCGGAATTGGATTGATCTATTTAATCCGCTTGAAATCTTAAGCTTGCGCTTCAGTCGCTTCAATAATTCTTGTTTCTAGATCATCTCGCTTTTTAATAAACTTAGAAAGATCAGCTTTTTGAATTGCACCTTTCGTTTTATAGGTTTTAAGATTGATGAACCATACATAAGCTATGCCTCCATAAACCCCAATAAAGAAGTAGTAAGTGATTGCCAAAATCCAACTTTCATAAACAAAGGAATAGAATAAGAAAATGACTGGGATGTTAATGAGTCCAATCGAAATTTTCCCCAAGATTACTTTTACAGAACTCCAAAACACCTTTCGTTTAAAGGACTTCTCAGCAAACCCTTTTGAGAGTTTATATGGAATTATACAATGAGCTGCGCCGATCAGCATAATTGGGAAAAGAAGAATCAGAAGCAATAGTTCTTTTGTCCGCCCGCCGTTTGGATTTTCCTTTTTCCAGAAGACATGTTTATCCTCAATTTTCATTCGTTTCAAGAGAGAGAAATAACCTTCAGCATCAGATTTCAATTCGCCTAACTTCTCATCGGTTTCAAGGTCTTTTGTGTTCAACCAATTGGCCAATTGTTTTGAGTAATTCCAACGTTCGGTCATTGTTAGCTTTGGATCGTAAGATTCATTGTTCATTCCCTTACGTGTAATACGCATCATGTTTTCATGGAATGGAGCCGCATCTTTTTTCTCCACATGCGTTATTTGTTCACGCATCATTTTTTCCAAAATCTTGGTGACGTCATTGATAGCCTTCATCGGATTCTCAAGATAAAGCTCTTTCCAATCGTTAAGACAAATACGTTCTGAATTCGAGATCAAAAGTCCACTTCTCATTTTCCTTGGATCCGTATAATTACATCCTATTCCAACCATGTAAACTTTCTTTTTCCAGTCCATGTTTTCCAGAGTTGTAAATCCAATTTTTACAGCTCCCTTTTTAACTGGTTTTAGCCTGCGAATAAAAACATCATCAGTAAATCCTTCTCCGAAAATCAACAAGTTTCTTCCTTGAGAAAGAATTCTTGAACATTGTCTAAAAACTTTCTCATTCTTGTCTTTTGTATCCCCACCATCTTGTTGCCGATAGATAGGTAGCATATGACACGCCCAGAGAAAAGGCCTGGAAATGGCCGTAAATACATCCGATCGGGTCATGAAGAAAACAACCGGCATCTGAAGACCAGCAATAACCAATGGATCTAAAAATGATGCAGGGTGGTTACTCACGTGAATAGTTCTGCCTAAAAATTTAGCGCGGCTATTTATCCTTTCTCTATTGCGGAAGAATATTCTGAAAGCATATTTCAGAGAAAAAAACAATATTAAGTATAGAATCCGCATTGGAGTTTTTTTTTAGTTAGCGAGTAAAAATAATAATTGAGCGATTACTCCTCAGTTTTCTCGTCTTTAATTTTCAATTCTTTTTTTGAAGTTCCATTGTTTCCTAAATAGAATCCCAATTGAATTTCATGCGTCGAATTCCCCGCAAGTTGAATTACTCCAATGCCTTGCTCGTATCCGTAAGCCAAATAGAAGTTCTTAATCAAATTTGCGCCGAGCTGAAATGTTAGCGCATTTGTGGTTCTGTATTGAATGCCGAGCCAAACACTTTTATTGTAGATAAATCGAGCGCCTGCATCCAAACTCATAGGGCTGTTTTCTGCAATTTTCAATACTGCTGTCGGTTCGATTTGAAATTTATCAGCCGCTTCGAAGGCATATTTTGCCATGAAATAATAATGACGGTTGTAATTACTTCCCGTTTCAATTCCACCAAAAGTCGCTGCGTTTCTCAATAGTTGAGAGGTCGATATCCCTACAAATAATTCTTCATTATAGAATATGATTCCAGCATTTGCATTTGCAATATTTTGAGAAGAAGTGCTTCCTAAGAACTGCGAATAAGCAGGATCATCCGCTTGATATAATGTAACTCGATCTTGGTTGATTCTAAAGTTACTCCACCCAATACTCAGGCCAGCGCCAATGTTAATCGACTTAATCAATGGAAGGTGAATCGAATAGCTTGCCTGAACCGACGTTCTATTGAAGGGGCCAATCGCATCTGTCATTGCCATTCCACCAAGAACATGTTTCATCGATCCTGTTGTTCTTTCTGGAGCTTTATAAAAAGCTTTGCCTTCAGGATTGTATTCTTTCAGTACTTTTTCACCTTTCCCGAATCGGACAGGGCTGTTTCCTACGATAGAAATTGTTCTTGGTCCTCCATCGTATCCTAGCCATTGTGTTCTCGATGTCGCCTCAACATTGAATGTGCTTGTCATTCCACCTGCAGCTGGATTCAACAAATACGGATTGTTCGTCAAGTTGATATAATGACTTTCTTGCTGTGCACTTGCCGAATAGGTTACTAGTAGGGCAAAGAAAGCTGTGAATATTTTATTAATCATTTTCATTCGTTCTAAATTCATACTAGTTGATAATACTGACGTCACCTTTCAAAACCGTTTGATTCGCATCGTTCAAATCTATTTTATAGAAGTACGTTCCCATTGGCAAGTACTCTCCTTTAAATGTCCCATTCCAGGGTTCATCATATCCGACGGATTCAAAGACGACAGAACCCCATCGATTGAAAATAACAACATAACAATCCGGATAGCTCACATTTAAAAAGTCGATGACAAGAACATCGTTTTTACCATCTAAATTCCCAGGTGTAATTACGGTTGGAATAATAGGATCAAACCCGTCACAAAGACTTCCAATTATTTGAACTGTATCAGAACTTTCTCCGCAAATTGGATTTATCAAGGTGTAGACAATTGTATTTGTTCCCAATCCGAAATTATCAATTTCAGTTTCAAAGTTGTCGGGAGAATCTATTGAAGCCATTCCTCCAATCACACTCCAGTCGGATGTTTGATTGATTGAAGGAGGTGTTGCTGTAAAGAGTAATGAGCCGTTTTCAAGACAAATTGCCGTATCTGCTTGGCCAATTATAGGACTTTGCATTGAGAAAACCTGAAGCGTATCTGAAGTTGAAGGACAGCCACTATTTGTGATCGTCCAGATGAAACTTTGCCATCCGTTGTCAACTAAAGTAGAAGTTGTATTGGCAGAATTCACATCGTCGATTACTCCATTTCCATCCGTTGACCAAGTTCCAATTCCGAACAAAGGAATATTTGCTTGAAGAGCAACATCTGCATCCATACAACTGTAAATAGAATCTTGAGTACTTGCTTGAAGGTCTTGTTGAGAATTGATTACGAACAAACTATCAACTAGGCTTCCACACAATGCAGAACTAACAGTCCATGTGTATATGTTGAATCCAAATCCGATATTGTTTACACCAGTCGTGTTCGTGAATTGATTGTTAAAAGAACCTTGACCAGAACTTACTTCCCACAACCCAGAACCACTTGTTAAGGAATCTGCAATCAATACTGTGCTGTTTTGATTGCAAAGAAAAAGGGTGTCATCAACAATGTTAGCCGAGGAAGGAAAATCCAAAACCTCAATATCAAACGAGCACATTGCACTGTTTCCAGATTCATCTATTGCTGTAAACTCAAGCGTTGATATTCCAACGGGGAAGATGCTTCCAGATGTTAATCCTGTTAGATCAGTTTGGCTCATAGTCGCAACGCAATTGTCGCTGAACAAAGATCCAGGAAATGAAACCAATGGATCACAGGTAGAAATATTCGCTGGACAAGTTACAATTGGCAATTCATTTTCAATAACATCTAATGAGAACGAACACGAAGCAGTATTTCCACCAGCATCGGTAACTGTTATTGTTATCAAATGATTTCCAACACCAGTAACTGTTCCTGGAGCAGGAGATTGCGTAAACGAATAATTTGGGCAGTTGTCGACAACCAATGAAATCCCACTGTAATTTGGAAGGGAGAAATCACAATTGTTTCCAATGTTTTCAGTTATTGGTAAAGGACAAGTTATTGTCGGTGCGGTAATATCATCAGGTAAAATTGTTGTGATACATGTTGCGAGGTTGCCTTGTTCATCCGTCAATGTGATTAATACATTCGTAATTCCACTTTGCGTTGAACCGGCAACTGGGTTTTGAGTGATACCCATATTGGATAAAACGGAACAGTTGTCCGTTCCAAGAACAGAGCTAGCTAAGTCAGGTACTAAGTACTCACAGTTTCCATTTATTGCAAGTGTTGAATTAGCCGGACATGTTGGAACTGGAGCCGTTGTATCCGATAAAAAAGCGGTGAATTGACAACTTGCAGAGTTGTTATTCTCATCTTCTACCGTAACAGTCACCAATGTATTTGATGTGATCACCGTTCCTGAAACTGGAGTTTGTGTAACTACCAAGTTTCCGTTTGTTGTACAATTGTCACTTGCCGTCAATGCTCCAGTGTAATCAGCTAAGGTCCCTAAACAGGCAGCGTTAACAATTACATTTTGGTTGGGAGAACACGTCGAGACAATTGGGTTTTCTTGATCTTCAACATTTAAATCAAACAGGCAAGAATTGGTATTTCCAGCGAGGTCTTGAACAGTGATTGTTACCGTATTTGTTCCAACTGGAATTGATGTCCCTGCCGGTGGTGATTGTGTATAGATCAATGATCCTAAGAAAGTACAATTGTCATTTGCAGTTGTTAGGCCTGAATGATCGGCGAGTAAATTTGTACAGCCTGCTGTTGTTCCAGCGGTAAAATTAGCAGGACATGAAATAGTAGGGGCTAATGTGTCAACGGTTTGTAATGTGAAATTACACGAAGCGGTATTTCCAAATGCATCCGTTCCAGTTAAAGTAATCGTTGCGTCGTTTCCAATTATTGATCCAGAAGGAGGTGCTTGCGTTACAGACACTGCGCCATAAGATAGACAATTGTCACCGGTAACAGCCAATCCAGTATAGTCCGGAACTGAAAGTGAGCAAGCTCCATCAAGAAAGTCGGACTGGTTTCCAGGGCAGGTAATTGTTGGGTTGGCTAAATCGTCTCCAGAAACATCAAAATTGTCAATTGCAATTGGAGCTCCATTAATCGTGTTGTCGTTGTATGTGAATCGAAACCCGATATCAAAAGAAGTTGCATTTAGTAGGGCAGGAAGTGTTATTGAAACTGAAGTCCAAGCGTTGGAGATTGAAAAAGCCGATCCAACTGCTGTCCACGATGCGCCTCCATTTGTAGAGTAAACCAATTCGGCAATGTCTTCAGTTAATACACCGTCAATTCTGTAATCGAATGAAACACTTAGTGAATACAAACAGCCTGCATCAACGTTTGTTGTGCTAATGGCTTCATTGATTCCTGCTGGTGCATCCACATAAGCATGTTGTTCTGTTCCAGTTGCTCCACATCCCGGAATTGTTCCTCCAGATGAAATATACATGGATGTTGCTCCGGGGAGAGACGATCCATTTCCTGCGCAGGTATTGAAAATCCATAAGTTGGGTGCAATATCTCCTGATTCTGTCCAGGAAGCTGAGCCGGATTCAAAATCGTCGGAGAAAAACGATGTTTGACAAATTAAACTGCCTGAAAGGAGCAGTCCAATTGTAAAAGTGAGTGATTTGATCATTAGTAAAAGTAACGTGTTCGTTGCGACAAATATAACCGAAACATTTGGCTTTAAAAACTGAGAGAGAATTGATATTGAGTAGTTAACATCAATATTGCTAATAACTTTTCTGACAGGGCATTCCGAATTAGGCGGAGATGATCTACTTTAGTCAAAATAGTAAGCAATTTTAAGATGAAAAACGTTGGCGTTATTTGTGGAGGATTTTCCTCAGAATTCGATATTTCTGTAAAGAGTGCTAAGAACATTCAACAGAATTTTCCAGAGGCGTTCAATGCCTATTTGATTTACCTTCAAAAGGACGGTTGGTTTGTTGAATTGGATGGAACGAAAGTTGAATTGAATTCACTTGATTTCACGTTCAATAATGGGACAAATAAGATTGACATTGCTATCGTCTATATTCACGGCGACCCCGGAGAAAACGGGAAGATTCAAGCATATCTTGAAATGATAAATATTCCTTATGTGAACTCAGGACCGCTTGCATCACAACTTTCGTTTGACAAATGGTATTGCAATAAATTTTTGGAAGGGTTTGGATACAAAGTAGCAAAGTCGGTGTATTTGACCTCAGCCAATCAAAATCTTGATTCAGATGCGATAATAGCCGAATTAGGCTTACCGATTTTTGTGAAGCCTTGTGACTCAGGTTCTAGTTATGGAATTGCAAAGGTTAAAGAGAAAGATCAATTACAAAACGCAGTTGATGCGGCTTTTGCTGAAGGTAGAACGGTGATTATGGAAGCTTTTTTAGATGGAACTGAAGTAACTTGTGGATTGTACCGAGATCAGAGCGGAGTTTGTGCATTGCCGTTGACTGAAATCGTTTCAGAGAATGATTTTTTCGACTTTGCAGCAAAATACCAAGGCTTGTCTCAAGAGATTACACCAGCGAGAATTGACAGCAACTTGACTGTTGATATTCAGAAAATTTCAAAAGAAATTTACCAGTTGCTAAATCTAAGATCATTGGCTCGAATTGATTTTATGATTGTTGGAAACATACCTTTCGTAATTGAGGTGAACACAATTCCTGGTTTCTCAAACGAGAGCATTGTTCCAAAAATGATCGCTGCTGAAGGAATCTCTACGAAAGATTTCTGGACTCGAATTATGAAAGCCGAACTGGGCTAATAATTCGCCATCGCGTTCAATAGTAATTCAATTCTAACTTTTAATGTTCCAGATGAACACGTATTGTTGTTCACGATAATTGCGAATGCCAATTTCTTGTCCGATTTTGTTGTGACATATCCAGCATAACTTTTAATTCGAGTCATAGAACCACTTTTCGCGACAACTCTATTTTCTCCCGCTTGGCCTTTGCAAACATTTCTCAATGTTCCGCTAACTCCCGCTATGGGAAGTGATGCTTTAAAATCGGCGGCATATTTACTTTTATGCATGTAAGACAAGAACTGCGTAAAATGATGCGATGAAATGGCATTGTTCCGCGATAAACCGCTTCCATCGTTGATTTGCAATCCAGAAGTATTCATCTTGCCTGCCCAATGTTTCGCTAAAACATTTAATCCAGAAGTAGTACTTCCGTCTCTCGTTTTTTCATACCCAATCGTGTTAATCATGTGCTCCGCAAAAAGGTTCACACTTCGATAATTCGTTTCTTTAATCATTACCGAAAGTGGCTTTCCCTTTGTCGAATGCAATAATGTTTTCTTCTCGTAATCCGAAGACGTACTTTTAATTTCTTTATCTCTTGCCGCACTAGGCAATTCATAAATTTTGATTCCATTATTGACAATTGCCTTGTTGAATTCATAGGCGAATTGCATTTCAGGGTCTGACAAACTTCCTTTAACCAAAAAGCTTGATTTGTTAATCGGTAATGTTCCGGACCCAAAATAGTCGTCTGAATACGGCGCGCCAAATAGATATGCGTTGTCTCCGCTCTTTTTAGATGATAACACATAATTGTGAAATGTCATTCCGGGAACATACGGTTCTATGGATTTAATTGTTGTCGGTTTTTCAGCAGTAGAAGAAGTCGAAAAGGTATAGCGCAATAAATTGTCATAAATGGTCAAACCTGATGGTGATGCACCATAATAGTTCCCCATGTCCGACCAACTCCAACCTCCAGGAGCGCCCTCGTAGCCAAATTCGGAAGCATCGGCAATTACACCTCCGCTAATTTCTTTGATTCCAGCTCCTTTTATTGCATCGATCCAATTCGTGAAAAAGTCAAGTTGATGTCCTTCTTTATTAAAGTATTTACTTCCAATAGATGCATCACCGCCACCTCTAATCCAAATGTTTCCATTTAGCACACCGTTCGAATCAATTTCTCCGTCAATATAAACACGCGTTTCTGACTTGTGCTCGGGGCCTAGAATATCCAAAGCGGTTCCTGTGGAAAAGAGTTTGGCTGTCGATGCGGTGGGTAGAGTACGCTCAGGATTGTACTTCGCAACGACGCTGCCGTCCGAAAGATCAATTACGTGAATACTAATCGAAGCGTGTTCCATCCCGGTCTCTCCAGCAAAGGAATTGACTGCCGATTCAACATTGTTCTGTGAAAAGACAAAGGGTGTAAGAAATATAAAATTTAGAAGGATGGAACTTAGTATTTTCATTGCGCGTTTTTTTATTAAATGTCTTAAGAATGTTCAATGAATATGCCAAAAGGCAAAAAACTTTTAAACAAATGTTCTTGGAAATAGAACTCTTGACGTAAGTTTGCGTTATATATATGTCCAGTGAAAAAAATTAAAATTTTAAGGATTATCAACCGTTTTAACATCGGTGGTCCAACGTACAACGCTACTTTTCTAACGAAGTTTTTAGGAGATGAGTATGAAACCAAATTAGTTGGTGGCCTGCCTGATGTCGGGGAATCTGATTCGTTGTACATTTTAGAAAAATACGACGTTGAGCCTATTTTACTGGAAGAAATGATTCGATTACCGAGTATTTCTAGCGATAGAAAAGCATATTTAAAGCTAAAAGAGATAATTAAAGAATACCAGCCAGACATTGTTCATACACATGCTTCAAAGGCGGGAGCATTGGGCAGAAAAGCGGCCAGAGCATGTAATGTCCCTATCGTGATTCACACATTTCACGGACATGTTTTTCACTCGTATTTTGGAAAAGTAAAGACAAACCTTTTTAAGGCAATTGAAAGAAATCTTTCCAAGAAATCCGATGCGATTGTAGCAATTTCTGATATTCAGAAAGGAGAATTGGTGAACACGCATAAAATTTGTAAAGCAGATAAAATACATGTGATTCCGTTAGGATTTGATCTTGAACCATTTCACCAAAAACGAATAAATTCAAGGATATCTGAACGAGCAAAATGGAAGTTAGCAGAAGAGGACGTTGCTATTGCTATTGTTGGACGTTTAGCTCCTGTAAAAAACCACAGCTTCTTTTTTGATGTGATTACTGAAGTGTTGAGTAAAACTACTAAATCAGTAAAAGTATTCGTGGTGGGGGATGGCGCCGAACGTGAAAAGATAGCACTAAGGGCTAAAGAAATCAATGAATTGCATAACAATCGCATAGCCTTAACGTCGTGGATCTCGGATATTGGAGAGTTTAACTCTGCGATGGACATTGTGTGTTTGACCTCGAATAATGAAGGAACACCAGTGAGTTTGATTGAAGCTCAAGCAGGAGGGATTCCAGTGGTCTCGACAGATGTAGGTGGTGTTAGAGATATTGTTCTGAATGGCGATACAGGGTTTGTTGTGGCCATAAATGATCAGGAGTCCTTTGTCAATTGTGTGTTGGAATTGATTGAGGATGAAAATAAACGTGAAAAAATGTCACAAAATGGATGGACCTTCGTACAAGATAAATTCCATTACAAGACTTTAGCGCGAAATATGGATATTTTATACAAAGACTTGTTACAAAAGAAGAAATGATGATCAAGCGAAGATTATGGTTTATTGTTACTGTCATGATTCTGATTATTCAGAGTTGTGGGGTAAATAGTAATCTAATGTGGAAGTCGGAAAAAGGTGTAGTAGTGAACTCTGAAGAAATTCCCTTAAATCCCGAAGAAGAATACAAGCTTTCAGTAGATGATAAGATTACGTTTAGAATGACAACGAATAATGGAGCGATCCTCATTGAAACGATGAGTGGTTTGACGACTGAACGATTGATTCAAAGCGCTTCCGTTGAGTATTTAATTCGCAAAGACAGTACCGTTGAACTTCCAAAACTAGGCAAAGTTGTAGCTGCAGGCTTGTCAATAGAGGACTTCGAAGATACGCTGGTTTCTCAATATTCGAGAGAGTATCAAGAGCCATTTATCCAGGTAAGGATTACAAATCAAAGAGTTATCGTTTTCCCAGGAAATGGTTCCGACGCGAAGGTGATACCGCTGTTGAATGTTAATACGACACTGATGGAGGTTATTGCTCAAGCTGGTGGTATTACTGATAGAGGGAAGTCAAACACGGTTAAGTTGATGCGGAGAGTAAACGGAAAGCGTAAAGTTTATGTGATGGATTTATCCGTCATGTCGGGGTTGAAGTTTGCTGACATGGTCGTTCAAGCGAATGACTATATTTATGTCGAGCCAACTCCAGATATTTCCAAAGAACTTGCGGAAGATATTGTTCCAATAACATCGATTATATCAACCGCACTTTTAATATTATCAGTAATTCAATTATTTCAATAGGTGAGTTCGAAAAAAAGTTTCATAATAAATAGAGCCTACGATCCTCTTATCTTAAGAACGATTGTAAGACGCTTTTGGTGGTGGCCTTTAACGTTCATTTTTATTTTCGGATTGTTCGCGTTTTTGTATTTGAGGTATACGAAGCCTTTGTATCAATCGACAATGGTGATTCAATTGTCCGATCAGGATAATGCAAAAGACGTTCTAGAATTTGAAAATCTAAACTCACAGGATAATGACATCTCAGAAGTTGTAGAACTGCTGCGGTCTGAGCTTTTGTTCGAAAGGGCTGTGAGCGGGGTTAATTTAGATGTGAGCTTGTTTTCCAGAGGCCAGGTCCTGACAGAAGAGAAATACCTTTCGAGTAACTTCAATGTTCAGCCCTATCATTTATATGATTCATCACTAATTAGTGTAGAAATTGGAGTGGACTATTCAGGCGATATTCTTACGCTGTCGTATCCTCTTAATGGAAAAACAAAAAAGCTCAAAGGGAAATTAGATACGCATCTCATTAATGAAGAGATGGATATTGTCGTTAAATCTAGTAACTCAAGTGGGTTCAGGAAATCTTCCAAGCAAAACGAATTGTTTTTCACCTTTAATAGTATTGAGTCTGTTTCTAAAAGACTAATTTCTGGTCTTGAAATAACCGCTTTAGATGTGAATGCAAAAACGATTGGTATTACGTTTAAGGGCCATAATCCGCAACTCTGTCATGATATGACACTGGCTTTGGCCAATTCATTTACTTCTTATGATGAAGAGATTAAGCGCCAAGGTTCGGAGAATGTTTTGAATTTCATTGACCAACAATTGGATTCTCTCGAGAATGAATTAAAGTCTTCAAAAGACAGTTTGTCAATTTTCCAGAGAGAGGCTCAGATGCCTGATCCAGAAATGATTGGGACATCAATTTCTGATAATGTTTCGAAACTTCAAGATCAATTGTTTGTCGTTGAAGAAGAGCTCAACGCTTTATTGGTTGCAGGTAAAATGCTTCAAAAAAATCCGAATAGATTAGAAGTTTACCGAATGTTGCCAGAGATGTTAGGGAGGTCTTATGAACAGTCCTTGGTCAAGCATTTGAATGAGTTACACAATCAACTTGAAGCAAGGGAAGATCTATTGTTTAGCGTGACCCAAGAGAATGAAGAAGTGCTGAAATTAACGCGAAAGATCAATTCTAAAATAGAAATGATTCAGCGAAGTATTAATGCAATTGATTCTCGACTGCATATGAATGCAGGGCTTTTGCAAACAAAAATTAATTCTCTTCAATCTGAGATTTTTGATCTTCCGGAGAAGAAAATGGAATTCAATAGATTAAAAGGCATCCAGGATTTAAATGAGAAGTACTTTTCGCTTCTTACTGAGAAGAAAGTACTTTATGCAATTTCCGATGCTGGATACGCTTCAGCGAATAGAGTCTTGAAGAAGCCCGCCGTGAATTATGAACCGGTTGCTCCAAATAAGAATTTCATTTATGGTTCGTTCATTTTCTTTGGATTGATCGTTGGATTTGGGATCATGTTCCTGAAATACCTGATCTTCAACGAGATTAATCTTCTTGAAGATTTGGCAAACATACTTCCAGAAAAAGCCTCAATATTGGGTGGTGTGCCCTTGTTTAAATATGCAATGGAATATTCTCAATTGGTTGTTTCTGAAGCTCCGAAGTCGATGATGGCAGAGGCTATGAGGAAGATTCGAACAAATTTGAGTTACGTTCATCCTAATTATAAAACCATTGCCATTTCATCATCAATATCCGGTGAAGGTAAAACATTTGTTGCACTGAACTTGGGCGGGATCATCGCCATGTCTGGGAAGAAAACAATTCTTCTAGATTTGGATTTAAGAAAACCAAAAGTTCACCTCGGGTTCGACGTTGATAATGTTCACGGCATGAGTTCACTTATCGTAGGACGTTCAACTATTGATGAGTGTATTAAAAAATCGAAAATTCCAGAATTGGATTTCATTACAGCGGGGCCAATTCCGCCGAACCCTTCGGAGTTAATATTGAGCCAAGGATATCAAGATGTTATCGATGAATTGAAAGAACAATACGATGTTGTGATAATAGATAATCCACCAGTAGGCCTTGTTTCCGATGGTGTTAAAAACCTTACCGAAGCCGATATTCCGATTTACGTGTTTAAGTCGCAATATTCGAAACGTAATTTTGCCAGTCGTATTCAGGAACTTTTTGAGGTTCAACAATTGAAATCATTGAATGTTATTTTGAATGGTGTTCAAACAAGTAGAGGGTCTGTTTATGGGTATGGTTATGGATACGGTTACGGTTACGGCTACGGTAACGGTTATCTGGATGATGAACCTGAGAAGTTTAAGAAGGCGGCTCGTGCTAAAAAATGGTACCGCCGAATCTTTAAGTCCAAGAAAAAGGATTAATCCAATTGAGTAGATTTACTCCAAAATAGATTTCTTCTGTCCAATGAAATTACCTACATTTGTAGCTTACTTTAACTTATAAATATTGCTAATTAAACTGCTGCAAATTGTCGGGTTCGGATTGGGGGGAATGCTCGTCGCAATCATTAGCAATGTTGTACTTCTCAGGTTTTCAAGATCTTTAGGGATTCGCAATAAGAATGATGTTGTTATTCGTTGGAGTAATGAATCAAAACCTTCTTTGGGTGGCGTAAGTTTCTTCGTCGTTTTCGTATTCGCAGCAGTTGCATATTCCATTATTTTTATTGACGAACCCGACGTATTTCGAAACAAGCAATTCGTTGGGCTTTTCGCAGCAGGTTCTATCGCCTTTCTAATGGGGTTGGCCGATGATGCTTATAACACACGGCCATTAATTAAACTATTTGCCCAGATCTTGTGCGGATTGATGTTTGTTTGGACAGGATCACATATCGATCTTTTTCATTCTTACTTCCTCGATTCAACAATAACCGTAATTTGGGTTGTCATCGTAATGAACTCTCTGAATATGTTGGATAACATGGACGGCATAACAGGAACAACGGTATTCTTCATATTGTCTACTTGCCTATTGTCATGGTGGCTAATTGGAGGGTTTAATACGAACGTTTGGAGCCTCATGAATATCGCAGTTATTGGGGCTGTCTTAGGGTTTTTAACGATGAATGTTAATCCTTCCAAACTCTTTATGGGAGACGCCGGATCGCAGTTTATCGGGCTCTTCGTAGCGTATTATGGAATGGAATACCTATGGAATATTCCGGTGGATTGGAATGTGAAAATGGGATCAGAAATACCGTCTTGGGTGGGACTGTGTATTGCACTTGTAGCCTTCACACCAACTGCGGTAGATACACTAACGGTGGTAATTAATCGATTGAAAAAGGGTCAATCACCAATGGTGGGAGGAAAGGACCACACAACGCATCATCTTGTTTATTCTGGATTGACGGACATTAAAGTGTGGTATGTATTTATGATTATTGGCATGTTATCTTGTCTTTTGGCAGTTGCAATGGTAAATCTTGTTAAATTGGAAATGGACGTTCCAATCGTTTTTTTCTTAGCACACTTCGTTTTCGTGTTCATTATCCTCTACCGCAACACGATTAAATATAAGGCACCTAAGAAATAAATAGTTCTTATTTCTTATTTTCGTGTATGCCTAAAATTAGTCCTTCAATTTTCTTTATTTCATCTCTGTTTTTTGCTGTTTCTTGCAACTCATCGAAAGAAATAAAACAAGAACCAAAAGTTGTCAATACCGAGTCAAATGAATCGTTTTCAATGCCTAATCTTCCAGCTGAAATGGAATTTGGTGGGCAGAAAATCAAAATCGATAATTTCGACATCCAAGAGCGATTGGATAAAGAACTAATTGTAAATACGTTTTACCACAGTTCAACGATTCAGTCTTTCAAAAGAGCAAATCGCTTTTTCCCAACCATTGAAAAAATTCTCAAAGAAGAAGGTGTTCCAGACGATTTTAAATATTTGTGTTTGATTGAAAGCGGATTGACGCAAGCCGTTAGTCCTTCAGGAGCGAAAGGGTTTTGGCAATTTATGCCAGCAACTGGAGAAGAATATGATTTAAGAATAGATTCTGAAGTGGACGAAAGATTGGACGTTGTGAAAAGCACCAGAGCAGCTTGTCAATACCTTAAAGATGCCAATTCAAAATTTGACGATTGGTTGTTAACATCTGCTGCTTATAACAGAGGCGTTGGAGGTATCACTAAAGATTTAGAGCGACAAGGAGTTGATCATTATTTTGATCTCCATTTGAACAATGAAACGAGCCGTTACATGTTTAGAATTTTAGCGCTTAAATTGATTTTCGAAAATGCCAAAGATTACGGATTCGATAAAGACAAAATGTCGCTTTATAATCCAATTCAAACGCGTTCGATTGCTGTAGAAAAGGCAATTGACAACTTAATGTCCTGGGCGGTCGAAAACGGTTCGAATTACCACATGCTTAAGGTTTTGAATCCTTGGATTAAATCTGATAAGTTGACGTTTAAAAGTGCGCATTACACCATTTTATTACCTCTATAGTGAGCAAAAAAGACTACATAGAAATTTACGGAGCGCGTGAGCACAATCTGAAGAATATTGATTTGAAAATCCCTCGAAATGAGCTTGTTGTTTTCACAGGCTTGAGTGGAAGTGGAAAGTCATCATTGGCTTTTGATACGATATTCGCGGAAGGTCAAAGAAGATACATTGAAACATTCTCGGCTTATGCACGCCAATTTTTGGGTGGATTAGAAAGACCGGATGTCGATAAAATTGAAGGACTAAGTCCCGTGATTTCCATCGAACAAAAAACGGTTTCAAGATCGCCGCGCTCTACAGTTGGGACAATCACTGAGATTTATGATTTCATGCGTTTGCTCTTCGCACGCGTGAGTACGGCATATTCTTATGTGACCAATGAGGAAATGGTGAAGTACTCCGACGATCAAATCGTTGATCTAATCCTTGATAATTACAAGGGTAAAAAAGTAATCGTTCTTGCGCCAAAAATTAAAGGTCGGAAAGGACATTACCGTGAATTGTTCGAGCAAATTACAAAAATGGGTTTTACCAAAGTGAGAGTCGATGGTGAACTGAAAGACATCTCCAAAGGAATGAAATTGGACCGTTACAAAATTCACGATGTGGATATTGTAATTGACCGCTTGGAAATTGGAAAGAAGGACAAGCAACGTATTTATGATGATGTTGTTATGGCGATGAAACACGGAACGAAGTCGATGATGATTATGGATTATGAAACGGGAGATGTCCGTCATTTCAGTAGATCATTGATGTGTCCAACCAGTGGAATTAGTTATCCTGAACCAGAACCAAATTTATTTTCGTTCAACTCGCCTTATGGTGCATGTAAAACGTGCAGCGGACTTGGTGAGGTGACGGAGGTAGACATCGATAAAATTATTCCAAACCGGCAAAAAACAATTAAAGCAGGAGGAATTATTCCACTTGGAGAATTTAAACGCAAGTGGATTTTTGACAAATTAGATTCCTACTTGACACAAGAAGGGCACTCATTGACAACGAAGATTTCAGAACTTAGTGATGAGGCATTAAACGTCGTTCTTTATGGAAATGAAGGAATCGTGCGGTCTGGAAAAGACAAGACAGTGATTTTTGAAGGGGTCATTAATTTCATTACCCGTCATTCCGAAGAAAGTTCGGCTCCAATTCAACGTTGGGCGCAGACCTTTATGAATAAGAAAATCTGTGGAACATGCAAAGGAACACGGATTAAGAAAGAAGCACATTATTTCAAAATAGGAGGGAAGAACATTGGAGAATTGGCTCAAATGGACATTTCGGATGTCTCTGTGTGGTTCAAATCAATAGAAAGTCAACTATCAGCGAAGGAAAAAGTAATCGGAGTAGAGATCTTAAAAGAGATCAATAACAGATTGGATTTCATTGTTGAGGTTGGCTTGACTTACTTATCGTTGCATCGATCGGCTAAAACATTATCTGGGGGAGAAGCACAACGAATTCGATTGGCGACTCAAATTGGAAGTGAGCTGATGAACGTTTTATACGTTTTGGATGAGCCGTCTATTGGTTTGCACCAACGCGATAATTCAAGATTGATCACATCATTAAAACGATTGCGAGATACTGGAAATTCAGTTATTGTTGTTGAGCACGATAAGGAAATGATAGAAGCGGCAGACTTTGTTGTAGACATCGGACCTGGTGCTGGAGTTTATGGTGGAGATATAGTGAACGCGGGCCCGGTTAAAGAATTTCTAGCCAAAGATTCTTTAACAAATCAATACCTGACGGGCAAGAAGAAAATTGAAATCCCCTCGGAACGTCGAAAAGGAAATGGAAAGAAATTACAGCTAAAAGGTGCGACTGGAAGAAATCTTCAAAACGTAAACCTCTCAATTCCATTGGGAACTTTCACATGCGTAACTGGCGTTTCTGGTAGCGGAAAATCTACTTTGATAAATCAGACCTTGTATCCAATTTTATTGGCTGAAATCTACAACGGTGTTAAGAAACCATTGCCGTACAGGTCGATCTCGGGAATGGAGCATTTGGATAAAGTCATTGAAATTGATCAAAGTCCAATTGGAAGAACGCCTCGTTCAAATCCAGCAACGTATACAAAGATGTTTGACGAAATCCGTTCGTTATTTGCCAGTTTGCCAGAAGCTCAAATCCGAGGTTATAAACCTGGAAGGTTCTCTTTCAATGTTGTTGGAGGAAGGTGCGAAACGTGCAGAGGCGGTGGTATGAAAGTCATCGAAATGAACTTCTTACCTGATGTTTATGTGGAATGCGAAACGTGCAACGGAAAGCGTTACAACAGAGAGACTTTAGAAGTTCGCTTCAAAGGAAAATCAATTAGTGATGTTCTCAATTTAACAATTGACGATGCTTCCATTTTCTTTGAAAGTATTCCTAAAATAAATAGAATCCTGGCAACTTTGGTTTCCGTTGGTATGGGGTATGTTAAACTTGGACAACCTTCTACAACTGTTTCGGGAGGTGAGGCGCAACGCATTAAATTATCGACAGAACTCTCGAAAAAAAGCACAGGAAATACCATGTTCATCTTGGACGAGCCTTCAACAGGCTTGCACTTCGAGGACATTAAAATGTTGTTACAAGTACTGCAGCGTTTGGTTGATGAAGGAAACACGGTTTTGGTGATCGAACACAATTTGGACATTGTCAAAGTAGCAGATTACATCGTTGACATTGGCCCTGAAGGCGGTAAGGGTGGTGGCGTGATTATTTGTTCTGACACTCCTGAAAAGATCGTTAAGAATTTCGCGGACAAATCACACACTGCGCGTTACTTGAAAGACGAACTTAACTAAACGACTACTACTATTCCTTTTTTGTTTCCCTTTGGTGTTACAGGCCCAAGAGACAAAAAATTGAATAGGCTTTAATTTTAACCCCGGCTATTCTGATGTACATTACATGACTTGGTCATCGGTGAGCGAGGATTATACCGATTCAATCAATGCATTGGAAAGTGGAGTTTTTACATTTTCAGGACACCTCTTCTTTCGGCATCAATTGACTGAGCGCCTCGAACTTTCTTGGGGAATCGGATATCGAGATTTAGGGTATAAATCAAAAGCAGAAATGGTTGTTCTACCAAATGGAACGCAAGAGTTTTCGAATACGACCTTTCGACAAGGGTTTCTGCAATTTCCAGTAAGCTTAAATGTCAATATTATCGGCGGGCTGTATGTTTCGGGTGGAATCTTTGCTTCAACATTAATTGGTGCGAAGTACCGGCAGTAAATGACAGATTTGACAGGAGGAGATCAACGAAATCTGAAAACATTTCAATAGAGCTCTACATTTGGAATCGGATATAAAATGAAATTGACGGAACAATGGAGTATTTATGTTGAACCCTCGTTTTCGTAT
>JBLHVW010000015.1:0-44709 GCA_047628775.1 Salibacteraceae bacterium
TATTCTCACATCCGTTAGCATCCGTTCCTGTTACTACATAAGTCGTAGATGCAGAAGGTGATACTGAGTGCGATGATCCAGCTCCAACTCCATTGTCCCAAGAGTATGTTGATGCTCCTGATCCTGAGATTGAAGTATTGTCTCCATCACAAATAGTTGCTACTCCTGCTGCCGATACTGTTGGCAATGCATTTACTGTAACTAACACTTGGTCTGTGTTCTCACATCCGTTAGCATCTGTTCCTGTTACTACATAAGTCGTAGATGCAGAAGGTGATACTGAGTGCGATGATCCAGCTCCAACTCCATTGTCCCAAGAGTATGTTGATGCTCCTGATCCTGAAATTGAAGTATTGTCTCCATCACAAATAGTTGCTACTCCTACCGCCGATACTGTTGGCAATGCATTTACTGTAACTAACACTTGGTCTGTGTTCTCACATCCGTTAGCATCCGTTCCTGTTACTGTATATGTCGTAGTTGATGCCGGTGATACTGAGTGCGATGATCCAGCTCCGATTCCATTGTTCCAAGAGTATGTTGATGCTCCTGATGCTGAAATTGAAGTATTGTCTCCATCACAAATAGTTGCTACTCCTACCGCTGATATTGTTGGTAGCGGATTTACAATTACATAAGCATTCTCAGTATACGTATCAGATCCTCCTACATTGGTTGCAACCAGTTCTACATTATAAGTGCCAGGCAATGTAAAGTTAAACGTTGGATTCTGATTTGTACTTGTTAATACCTCAGGTCCAGTTGCCGTCCAACTCCATGTAACTGGTAAATCAGTTGACAAATCGGTGAAGTTAATTGATGTTCCTTCACAAGTTGAAGTTGATGCTGCTGTGAAATTTGCCGTTGGAGGTGCTGCTAAAGGGATAATATAATCAAAGTGAAGCTCCGCTGGCCATGATCCTTCGTATGAATCACCAACTCTTTCACTAGATTCTCCCATATCACTCCAGTAAACAAATACCATTGCGTTTCCACTTGCCCATCCTGTTCGATCAACAATCTCCTGAACAACTGTGCTCAAATCTGGAGTATCGTATACTGTTCCTGCTGTCCATCCTGGAATCGATCCATCAGGCCATGTATATTGTGCAGTAGTAAGAGTTCTGTCTGAAATATTGCTGTTTGTATTTGTGAACTGTGGTGCATTATCAATGTCTTCAGCTTTGATGTAGATATTCAGCTGGGATCCTGCCCCATCAGATTCATCACCTCTCATACGAATGTATGCATTTGATATAATCGCTCCTTGTGGTACACTTACATTCTGAAAGCGAACTCCCGTATATTGCTCGTCACCACCATCGTTTCCAATTTCAAGATCTGAACTAGTAAGACCCATTCCTCCTCCATTTCGGCTTTCTTCTGCGTCATCGTTACCAGCAATTACTGGTACAATAACTGAAGCACCATTAACAATAACAATGTAATTCACTTTGATCTCATCATCAGATCCGTAAGTGTTAGAAGCAGTTAGAGTAACTGTATATGTTCCTGGTGCTCCATATGCATAAGATGGATCCTGCAAAGTTGACGTTCCAATACCATCTCCAAAGTCCCATGACCAAGTATCAGGCACTCCTGTAGATAAATCAGTAAAGCTTATAGTTTGCGCGACTGAAGCCGTAGTCATATCCGCTAGAAAATCAGCTGTTGGCGCTGTTGGGTCAACTACAATTATGTAATCAATCTTAATTTCATCATCAGAACCCTCTACGTTAGTTACTGTAAGAGTTACCGTATATGTTCCTGGTGTGTTGTATTGATATGATGGATTTTGAGATGTTGAGTTACCTCCATCACCAAAATCCCACGACCATGAAGTTGGTGAGTTCGCTGTAAGATCAGTGAAATTTACTGTTGTTCCAGTGAATATATTTGTTTGACCTGCTGTAAAATCAGCAATAGGTGGATTACATCTCACGATGCTTCTAACTCCCGAAGGAAGAGCGCCTGGTTTCCACACCTGAGCTTCAAGACCTGCGGATATAGATGTATAGTCACCTGCTACATGTTCTGGAACACTTCCTGGACTCTGAGTATCAATTGTTCTGATTTCCATCTTACACGCATCAACTAAAATCCAATTAAAGCTATAAAATGACGCCATTGCTGTTGTCATTGGATGTGAATCGTCAGGTGTTCTGATTGTTCCCCAACTTCCTTCACCGATAAACGTAATTCCTTTGTTTGGATCCAATCCTGTTGATGTAAACCAGTTACTTGAAGATCCTGAAGGTGAACCAGCGTAAACAGGTTTTACTTCATCAGTCATTTTGACAACGTGAGCGTCACTTTCCATCACAAGACGCACACCATAATCATAAAACTTATTTACCCAATCAGTGTATTCATCAGATCCTTCTCCTTTGCCAGAATAGTGAGGAACAATTGGTCTGTGGTATTGAGCTGCTTTCCAAATTGAGTTATCAGTAGACAGTGTAGTTTGCAACCAAGACGTTTGACTTGAACGAACACCTGCGTTGGCAATAGTGTGTCCAGGTAAAACTTCTCCGTTTAACGTATACATGGAGAATAAATCTCCTCCAAATAGTACATTATAGTACACATCATATGAGGTATCAAAAAGATCATAGATAAAATTAGCTCCACCTGTTCCATATTCTTCGTGATTTCCAAATGAATGCACAATTGGAATCATTTGTCCGTCAGATGTAGTTGCTAATTGCCAGTCATCGAACCAAGTTTGTACTGATGAGTTACCAGGGGTATTCACAAGGTCTCCTCCAAATAAAACAGCATGAGGACGAATGTCTGCCACCATTCTATTCGAGTTTTGTCTCTGTGTTTGACCAGATCTAGAGTCACCTCCTGAAATAAAAGAAAGTGTTTCTGTATTTACATCTGGGCAAGTCCTGAACCAATACCTTTGACTAGTTCCTTGGGAGTCTTTTATCACAAAGTAATAAGCAGTGTTAGGTGATAATCCCGTTAACCGAGAGAATCGATTGTCCATACCCATGTAGTTCGTTTGTCTGTCGACTCCATTATTGCTTGGATAACTCGACCACGTAGTTCCGTAATCAGTTGTTCCATAATAAACTTCAGGAGTGTTTCCAGATTCCTGCTCCCATGCAATTGTGACTGATGTGGAGGGATCTGTGTTGAACATTAATCGGTACCGCCCAGTATTCGCCGAAACGGAAAGACCTATAAATGATAGAATAATTAGAAGTGTAGTTTTCATAGTTTTAGAAATGATTTCGATACAAATTGACCCAATTTTCGTGAGCTGCTTTTTTCTTAATTATTAACTCTCTATCAAATTTTATTGCTTGTATATTATGCAGGTTAATATTGTATGAATTCTATGTACTGAGTGAAAAAATAGCTACTGCATATTGTATTTTTGTAGTAACAATATTTTAGTAACACCATGCTTAAACACTTGATTATCCAGCTACTACTAGCACTTAATTTTGGCTTACACGCTCAAGTTCCACACGAAAAGCCCGAGCATCCGAAGGGAAATATTGCAACTCAATTAGAAGCCTTACCATTCTATAATGAAGCTTGTGAACTTTATGCGAACGGAAAAATTGACCGTGCAAAACGATCGCTTTATGAATCAATTAATACGAGTTTTGCGCTCACAGAGTCTCATCTTTTTTTAGCTGATATTTTATACGAACAAGGAATAATAGACTCGGCGTTCTTCTTTTACAATTCTGGAATTGACTTTGTAATTGAACAGAAGCCTCACTACTATTTTTATCTTTTTGAAACTGGAATCAAGTCTGGTCAATATGACTTGGTGAAACACAATCTGAAACACTTCAAAAAATTGTACGGGAGTAAAACAGATATTAAACCTTATGAAGAAGAATATCCTTTTCATTATGGACATTACGAGATATACAAAGCACAGATTGACGAACTATTTGCACCAAACTTATGGATTCCGAAAGCAGAGCTTGTAACTAGTTTTAAATCTGAAGATGTTGTAAGAACTATCAATCCAAGAAAACTTTATTCTATTGAGAACGGTCGTGTTAACAAGGTTGTGAGTAAAAGACGTACTCAAAAATCAAAAAAAGTAAAAGGACTTAAAGGTGATTTGTCCGCTGCTTTTGTTACAGATGATGGTGAATTTATTTTATTCAGTACGGAGGTTGACACTCATTCACAAATTTATTACTGCAAGAAAAAAGGAAGAAAGTACAGCGAACCAATAAAGCTTCCAAGTGAGATCAATATTTCTCATTGGGTTAGCGATCCATTTCCTACTTCTGATAAGTCACAATTGTATTTCAGCGCTTTGGTAAATGGTAACAAAGATCTGTTTGTTGTTAATTTAAACCTTGACGATAATACTGCTGAAATTGCTCTTCCTTTGACGAGAATTAATACTGAACGAGATGAGACTTCACCATTTTTTGATGAAGAAAAGAAGGTCTTTTACTTTTCAAGTGATCAACAAAAAGGATTTGGTGGTTTTGACATTTACTTCTGCAATGATTACGAAATAATCATAGGACAGGTTTTCCCGTTTAACTCGCAGAACATGGGATCTCCAATTAATTCAAGTAAAAGTGAAATATCCTTCGGATTGCATGGCCCGAATTACCTTGTTTCCAGAAAAGAACAAGGAATTATTCTAAAGGAATATAAACCAATATTAATCGAGTCGATTGATTACGATATCCGATTCTTCAAAATAAGTAATAATGTTGACTAGACAATTAGATTCTATTGACCTACTTAAGTTTTGTTGTTTCCTAATTTTCGCTGGGAATGGCATAGCCTTATTAACAGGTACCAGCGCTCTGGCGTATATTTTCCAAAACTCCACTGAAATCGAAGTGGTTTTCGGAATCCTATTAATTGCCTTTAGCGCAACTTTATTGCCATCGGCATCATCAATACGAGAAGTTAATTTTCAATATTTCCTGTTGTTACCTACAGCTATTCTTTTTGTAACAACCTGTGCATCTTTCGTGAAATCTGGATATGTACCTGAACAGATTATTGAACACGGAATAAAGCTTCTTGCTCCAATTGTACTTTTCTGGTGCCTTACATCTAAGCGCATCAATTTGGACAATCTTATGCTTGTTTTAAAGGTTTTGATTGCAATAACATTCATTGGACATGGTATGTTCGCTTTTGGCCTGCATTACGTTCCCGGTGGATTTATTGAAATGACAACCGTAATACTGGGAATACCAATTTCCAACGCATATGTCTTTCTACAAGTTATTGGAGTGCTGGATATTGTTTGTGCGATTCTCATTTTTTTCAACTTTAATGTGAAGTTCGCATATGTTTATTTGATTTTCTGGGGTCTGACCACTGCTGCTGCACGACTTGCATATGGTGTACTCATCAATGAGGGATCATTGACTGAACTTTTATATTGGACATCAAATATGCTTTATCGTCTTCCCTATGGGTTCATTGCAATTCTAGTGTTTCAACATTCTATAAAAAAACAACGATTGTCAAGAATATAAATTATTGATTTGACTGAGTTAAAAAACTGTGTGAGACGCCTTATATTCGCTTGATATGCTGTGGTTTGGGTCTATTTTCCGATACAGAATTTACTAAAGATATTCCCCAACAAATCGTCCGTTGAAATGTCTCCCGTAATTGTTCCCAACTCAAACATCGCTTGGCGAATATCCATTGCCACAAAATCCGCTGTAACTTGAGTTTCCAATCCTTCATCCGCTTTTTCCAATGCAACTGCTGTCTTTAGCAAAGCATCATAATGTCTTGCATTTGAAACAATAGTCTCATTCGCCATATTGAAATCTCCCTTAACCTCATCGACCAGTTTTGATTTTAACACATCGATATAGTCTCCGTTTTTAGCGCTGATTTGAATTCCTTCGTTTGATGTTCCAGAGGTTAAGTCGACTTTATTGGCGACCATGAAAACCTTTTTGTCCTTGTATTTTAGACTTAGTTCTTCAACCCAACTGGCAACTTCCGATAAACTTCTTTGATTCGATCCATCAGCCAAACAAAGAACAATAGAAGCTTGGTCTATTTTCTTCAAAGAACGTTCAATTCCCATGGCCTCAATCGCCTCTGCGCCTTCTCGAATTCCAGCTGTATCGATGAGTCTAAATTGTATTCCCTCAATATTCAGAACCTC
This sequence comes from Salibacteraceae bacterium, assembly GCA_047628775.1. Lineage (GTDB taxonomy): Bacteria > Bacteroidota > Bacteroidia > Flavobacteriales_D > Crocinitomicaceae > UBA4466. The sequence continues at coordinate 6,143 of JBLHVW010000015.1, forward strand.
TTCAATAACGTCTCTCGTTGTTCCTTCAATATCGCTTACAATCGCTCGCTCGTCGCCAAGTAATTGGTTCAACAAGGTACTTTTTCCAGTATTTGGAGCGCCAACAATTGCAACGGGAACTCCATTTTTAATGGCATTTCCCAATTCAAATGATCGCGCCAAGCGCTTAATATGCGCTAGAACATCGCTTACGAGTTTCTTCAACTGCGTTCGATCTGCAAACTCAACATCTTCTTCGGCGAAGTCCAATTCCAATTCTATTAAAGAAGCAAAGTTCATTAGCTCTGTTCGAAGGTCTTTTAACTCATTTGAAAATCCGCCTCTCAGTTGCTTCAACGCTATTCCATGCGCACTTTTCGATTGCGATGCGATCAAATCCGCCACAGCTTCCGCTTGCGACAAATCCATTTTTCCATTCAAAAACGCGCGTTGTGTGAACTCACCGGGATCGGCCATTCGACCACCAACCTTAAGCAATTCTTGAATAATCTGTTGTTGAATGTAAGGCGAACCGTGACACGATATTTCAGCGCTTTGTTCTCCTGTAAAACTCTTTCCTTCAGCAAAAACGTTAATCAAAACCTCGTCGATCAATTCGCCCTTCTCATTTGATATGGTTCCAAAGTGAGTCGTATGAGAAGTTGCCTTTTCCAAAGATTTAGAAAATACTTTTGATGCTATTGACCAGCTCTGTTTTCCAGACAGCCGAATCATTCCAATTGCTCCAATTCCGTTTGGAGTGGCTAAAGCGCAAATTGTATCCTGAGAATTTTTCATGCGGCAAAAGTAACGCTTGTTACAGATTATTTGTCTACAGTTCCTTAATTTAAACTTAAAAAGAAAAATGAGTCGTATCTATATCATCGTTATCGCAATCATTCTGCTCCCCTTCGTTGTTGGAATTGGGTATTTGATGTACAAGCTAAATAAGAAAAAATAAAGCCCCTACCTGATTTACAAGTAGAGGCTTCAATCTTCTTTAAACAATTTATACGTTGAGATCAGCTGTTGCTGCCGATCAAAACCTGTCCTTTGACAAACAGGGCTTTCACTTTACTCAACAACAATTATAAGTTGTCCAATATGATTTGCTGAATGCACAGTTACCATATAAACACCTGACGGAATTGAGCTAATATCGTACATCAATTGTGCCGCGCCGAATGTTTTAACGGTTCTTCCACTCATATCTAAAACCTGAACGGATTCGATTTCGTAATCAGAAATTAATTGAAATGATTCTGAAACTGGGTTTGGATAAAGAACCAAGTTCTCAAGTCCTGTTTCATCAACAGTAACACATGCGTCAACTGTTACGGTTTGAGCCTCCATTCCTAAACACCCTGTAATCATATCGGTATATGTATAGGTCAATAAATGTGGTCCTAATCCAGCTACTGAAGGGTCAAAAACAAGACCTGAAACCCCAACGCCCGAGTAAATACCTCCAATTGGAGTCCCACCACTTAAAGTAAACGTTGGTGTATAATCACATACATCTGAAAGCAGTGCAAATGAAACACTTGGAGTTGGATGAACCGTTATTGATCCGCTCGCTTGTCCTGAACACCCATTTCCATTGGTGAAAAAATAGGTAACGTTATGGGTTCCTACCCCTGCAATTGCAGGATCAAAGACCCCTCCTGTAATTCCTGGGCCAGTATAAGTTCCTCCCGCTGGAGAACCTCCTGTTAATGGGTAGAATGGATCCGCTTCACATGCATCTGCCAAGGCTGACAAAGCTACAGTTGGTGTTGCACTACTAATTAAATCCACTCCATTATCAGTCCCGATCGTTAAAGGATTATCTGACACCACTCGAATTCTATACCCTGTTCCCGCTGGTGTCGCTCCTGATATAACTCCCAATATCATTCCACTATTTGCCGTGGATGCCAATGTTCCAATTACGGTTGGTGCCGAAAATGAACCTGCTGCATCCGACAACTCTGCCGAGTAAATATTACCTGCATTAAACGTTCCCGTTGATGTGAAGTTTATCTGTAAAGTGAAGGTTTGACCTTCACACCATGCCGTTGGTTGAATGTTCGTGCCGGTAGTAATTGTGTTTAAAATACAATTATCAACAGTAATAATTTCAACCGCTAGTCCCGAACACCCATTTCCATCAGTAAAAGAATATGAAATTGAATGTGTGCCTGGTCCTGCAACCGCGGGATCAAATACCCCGCCAACAACTCCCGGTCCAGCGTATGTTCCGCTTAACGGAGATCCACCAGCCAAAGTAAATGATGGGTCAGTTTGACATACATTTGCTATTGCTGCCAATGATACTGTCGGCGGTACATTTATTACCAAATCCACTCCATTATCACTTCCAATCGTTGCTGGGTTATCAGAAACTACTCGAATTCTATATCCTGCTCCTGCTGGTGTCGCTCCTGAAACTGCTGATATAATCGTTCCTGAGTTTGCCGTAGACGCCAAAGTTCCAATTACAGTAGGTGCCGCAAATGAACCCGCTGCATCTGACAATTCAGCCGAGTAAATGTTTCCTGCGTTAAATGTTCCTGTTGAAGTAAAGTCAACCTGCATTGGAATTGTGCTTCCTTGACACCAAGATGCTGGGACAAGGTTTGTGCTTGTCGTAATTGTGTTGGTTGCACCACCCGAGGTTCCAACAATTAGAACTTCATCAACAGAGAATGCAGGGTCTAAGCCTCCACCACCATTTTGCCATTTAAAACGAATTTTAAACGCTGCTGTATTGTCCCAGGCGGGCATTGTAACAGACTCCAGAGTCCAAGAGGAATTTCCTGAATACTCAGTTCCTGTTCCAGCCCATGTACTTCCTCCATCCAGAGAATACTCCATTGTTCCAAATGATGTTGCAATTTGACCAGCACATAAGTACCAGAATGAAACTGTAACGTTTGTATATGCTGAAGCATCAACCGAAGTCGCTACTTCTGTATTTTGATTACTAGCTGATCCTGTATCAAAGTTTGCATTACACACAGATAATGCACCACAAACAGTAGTGTTTGTTATGTGCATATAAGTTGATTGAGGTGAGTTCGTTATTGCTCCTGGTTGGTTTGGAGTATCTGGAATAAGACCAGCAAACCCAAGGTATACATTGTTTACAACCCAGTTGTTTGCTCCAGAACCTGTATTCAAAGTCCATTGAGATGATCCAGATTCAAAATCATCTTGGAAAATTGTTGTTTGCGAAAAAGACGCCGTAACGATAGCCAGACATGCGATAAATGATAGTAGTAGTTTTTTCATAGTGTTTAGTTTGATTAAAACTTGCCTGCAAATCTCTCTACAGACAAGTTTTGGAAATTGTTTAGCGTTTTATTTTACTATTACGCGCTCCGTATAGGTTGAGTTGCTTGTTGAAATTTCAATGAAATAAACGCCACTTGGCAAATCGCTCACATCGAACTTGGTAGTTAATCCTGAAATTGTTTTTGACTCTGTTTTTTTGCCTACAACAGACAACAAAGTCACCTCTCCTTCCAAAGCCGTTTCAAATGAAACGTTGATTTCAGATGTCGCTGGATTAGGGAATACGTTGAATTTAGTGTTGTTTAATAAATCTGAAAGTGAATTAACTCCAGTTCCCACAGCATCATTTTGGTATCTAAGCACTGTTTGTGGTGCTCCACCAGCATCATCCGTTGTAGTTCCGAAAATTACAATTGGTTCTTGTGTTTCTTCATCAAAATAGAAATAGTAATCATCCGAAACATTTATCGTAATTGCAGGTGTACCGAATAACCAAGCAATTATTTGAAAGTTTTCTGTTACATGAACACGTACTACCGAATCAAAAAATTCAGGTTGTCCACCAAAGATTACCGGAGGAAGAGTCAATGTCCCATAAGCATCCGGATTCGCTTGATAATTTCCATTTGCAATCGTTACTGAGTCTTCTCCTGCTCCTAATGGAGTCATTGTTCCTGTATATGTTTGTGATTGAATAACACCAGGTGTAATAGGAAAAGTGTAGCGTGCGAAAGAAGAGTTATAATAGAGAGATGATGCTCCTGTATATCCCAAACGATTAATTGAAGTCGCATCATTTTCAAAATATTCAAATCCTGCGCCTAAAGATGTCGCCATTGCAACTGTTGAAGTTGTAAAGTTTGCCGCTTCAGGTGTCAATACTGGGTCTTCAAACCAAAAATCTACAGACCCCGTTGGTGCTAAACCAGAATAATTCCAAAAAACATCGATTGCTCCGCCACTTCCATCAGGATCAAAGCCAAAAGTGTTTGCATCGGAATAATGAATCGTATCATCAATTGCTGGAAGTTGATTAGTAGCAGAAATTGTAGGTGGTTGAGCAAAACTAATTGTAGAAACAAGTAGACTCATTAGAGTTATTCTTCTTTTCATTTGTGGTAGTTTGATTAATTTTATTTCACCTAAATTAATCCAATTCCAATCCGTTTCCAAAACCAATTGATAGGTGGTAAAACCTACTTGCGCTTGTTCCGAAAGAACTCTTGCATTAAATTAGAGCACTCGTTTTCCAGCACTCCACTGACCACTTTCGTCTTGGGATGATACAATTCACCAACTTTTCCCGCGCCTCTTTTTTCATCTGTCGCGGCAAAAACAACCTTGTCAATCTGGGACCAATAAAGCGCTCCTCCGCACATTACGCACGGTTCAAGTGTTACAAAAAGCGTACACCCTTTCAAGTATTTTCCGCCTAGAAAACTTGCTGCCGCAGTAATTGCCTGCATTTCTGCATGTGCTGTTACATCCGTCAATTTCTCAGTGAGGTTGTGTGCTCGTGCAATTATTTGATCATTTGCCACAATCACAGCTCCAACCGGAACCTCATCTTCATCATACGCCTTTTGAGCTTCTTGCAAAGCCTGCTTCATAAAGTACGCGTCGTTGTATGGAGAAATCATTTCAAATGTTTTGGTTTAGCGAATTTAGAATTTAGAATTTAGAAAATCAGACTAAATTCTAATATCTAATATCTAAATTTACCACATGAATCTAATCGTTCCTCCTCTCAAGCCCGGTGACCTCATCGAAATTCTAGCTCCTGCGAAAGCAATTGAGGAAAACCACGTTTTATTTGCAAAGGATTTTTTCGAGTCAAAAGGATTTAAAGTGCGCATTAGTGAAAACTGTTTGGGTATAGAAAATTACTTTTCTGGTTCTGTTTCGCAACGCTTGGTCGATTTTCAAAATGCCCTGAACGATCCGGATGTTAAAGCAATTGTTTGTGCAAGAGGAGGTTATGGTTGTGTTCAACTCGTAGATAAAATTCAATGGGCAAACAGCCTCCTAACGCCAAAATGGATTCTTGGGTTTAGCGATGTCACTGTCTTTCATCAAAGAATAAACATTCTGGGAAACAATTCTATTCACGGCTCAATGCCCTTGAACTTTGAAACAAATTCTCCAGAAGCTCTTCAAACGTTGGTCGATGCTCTAACGGGTAAGCCGTATTCCATTGAAGTTTCTGCACATCCAAAAAACACGCTCGGTGAGGCCAAGGGCAGATTGCTTGGAGGAAATTTATCCATCCTTTATAGCTTGTTGGGAACCAACGATCAAGTTGATTATTCAAACTCAATCTTATTTATTGAAGATGTAGCCGAACAAATCTACCATCTCGACCGAATGTTCTACGCATTTGAAAAAGCCGGAATTTTAGACAAAATTAAAGGACTAGTCGTTGGAGGAATGACCAATTTTAAAGATACAGCCGCACCATTTGGAATGAGTTATGAAGAAGTGATCCTTTCTCATTTCGAATACAGAACTATTCCCATTTGTTTCGACTTTCCTGCAGGTCATATTAATGACAACCGTGCGCTTGTTTTAGGCGCAGAAGTCGCATTATCCGTTCAAAAAGAAAAAGTACAATTGGATTTTTAAAGTATTACAACTCTACTTACTCTGTTAATATTGTTATAATTCACCGTGGCGATGTAAGATCCTGAGGGCAAATCTGAAAGAGAAAGACCGTTTTCGCTTACGGTCCAAGTGCCAACATACGTCCCCATTGAAGAATAAACCTGACACGTTGCGCCTCGCGGAGCTTCTATATTAATCATTCCGTAGGATGGGTTTGGGTAGACCTTAACCTCACACTTTGAGCGTTCTACACATTCCGCTCTCAATCGAGCCATTCGGTATATTTCGTTTTCCTCATCTTGAGAGAATGAGATGGACGCCAATAAAAGCATTGGGACTACAAGTAATTTTTTCATGTTATGGAGATTAACAGTTCAGTACTGTAACGGTTTTGCTCGCATTTGTTACGTTAAAAATAATACGCTATTTATATTAAGTCTAAATAAGATTGTCATAGCCATCAATTTTTGATATGTGTTAAATTTGTAAAACAATTTTATTGAACGATAAAAAACAATCATGAGTAAATCAGCAATTCTTAAGTCATCAATCGCAAGAAAGTGGTGGATGGCATTAACGGGCTTATTTCTTTGCCTTTTCTTGGTTGGTCACTTGTTAGGAAACTTACAATTGATCTTAATTGATGGCATAGAAGGAAAAAGGGCTTTTAACGAGTACGCCTATTTTATGACGCACAATCCGTTAATTAAGATCATGTCTTATCTAACGTATTTTTCTATTCTATTTCATGCCGTTTTTGGAATCTATATAACGATTAAGAATAAAAAAGCAAGACCTATTAATTACGCTTACAACAAGCCCGGAACGAATTCTTCAACCCCTTCTCGTTACATGGCAGTCTTAGGAACTGCTATTTTGGTGTTCATTGTTTTGCACATGAGTGCATTCTGGGGGAAAATGCACTTCGGAGAAGTTCCTTTGCACACTGAAAAAATATACTTTCCTTTAGTTTCAAACAATGTTGAAGACCCAACAAATCCTTATGATGCTGAAGCCCCCGCATATTACACAACAGAGGGAGACTATTTGGACACTGCAACTATCGTGGTTAAAAATGGAGATGAATTGTATTATAAGAGTTTTGAAAAAGAAATTCAAAAAGAAGATCCTTCATATAGTAAGGTGGGTGACAATCCAGTTTATGCCAAAGGCTACAAAGATTTGCACTCATTGACGCTTGCGTATTTCGGCCATGACAAATCGGATGAAGCCGGAATTTCTGCTAACAAATACGCGCTTCTTGCAACAATCCTTTATGTTCTCGCAATGATGGTATTTGCTTTCCACTTGTGGCACGGATTTGCTTCGGCGTTCCAATCACTTGGGTTGAAAAATAAAAAATACACTCCACTAATTTCAGGATTTGGTAAAGTGTTCTCGGTTCTAGTTCCACTAGCATTCGCGATCATCCCAATTATCATTTTCTTGACCAAATAGCTATTTAAAAGACTTGAAATTATGTCAGTATTAGACGCAAAAATACCAGATGGTCCAATTAAAGATAAGTGGACAAACTACAAAAACCACATCAATCTTGTGGCTCCTGCCAACAAACGTCTTATCGATGTTATTGTTGTAGGAACAGGTTTGGCTGGAGGTTCTGCCTCAGCTTCTCTTGCAGAGATGGGGTACAACGTAAAAGCATTTTGCTTCCAAGACTCTCCAAGACGCGCGCATTCAATTGCCGCTCAAGGTGGAATCAACGCAGCAAAGAACTATCAAAATGACGGTGACTCTGTTTTCCGTTTGTTTTATGACACAGTAAAAGGAGGTGATTACCGCTCACGTGAGGCAAACGTTTACCGTTTGGCAGAAGTGTCGGCGAACATCATTGACCAATGTGTTGCACAAGGTGTTCCTTTCGCTCGTGATTACGGTGGACTATTAGACAACCGTTCTTTCGGTGGTGTTTTGGTTTCTCGTACCTTCTATGCAAAAGGTCAAACCGGTCAACAATTACTATTGGGTGCGTATTCAGCAATGAACCGCCAAATTGGTAAGGGTAAAATCAAAATGTACAACCGCCATGAAATGTTGGAGCTTGTTAAGGTTGATGGAAAAGCAAGAGGAATTATCGCGAGAAACATGATCACCGGTGAGCTTGAAAAACATTCTGCTCACGCTGTTGTAATTGCATCGGGTGGATATGGAAACGTGTTCTTCCTTTCAACAAATGCAATGGGGTCAAACGTTACTGCAGCATGGCAAATTCATAAAAAAGGAGCGTACTTCGCTAACCCTTGTTATACTCAAATTCACCCAACATGTATTCCACGTTCTGGTGATTACCAATCAAAATTGACATTGATGTCTGAGTCGTTGAGAAATGACGGCCGTATTTGGGTTCCAAAAAACATAGATGATGTAATGGCAATCAGAAAAGGAACAAAGAAGCCTACTGACTTGTCTGCAGATGAAAGAGATTATTACTTAGAGCGTCGTTACCCTGCTTTCGGAAACTTAGTGCCTCGTGATGTTGCATCAAGAGCCGCTAAGGAAAGATGTGATGCTGGCTATGGAGTAAATCATACGGGAGAAGCCGTTTACCTTGACTTCGCTTCTGCCTTCGTACGCTACGGAAAAGAAGAGGCTTTGATAAATGGTGAAGAGTCACCGTCTGAGGAACTTATTCTTAAGTTAGGTCGTGCTGTTATTAAAAACAAGTATGGAAATTTATTCCAAATGTATGAGAAGATCACTGATGAGAATCCATACAAAACACCAATGATGATTTATCCGGCGGTTCACTACACAATGGGTGGCGTCTGGGTTGATTATAACTTAATGACAACAATTCCTGGTTGCTATGCGGCTGGAGAGGCAAACTTCTCTGATCATGGAGCAAACAGATTGGGTGCTTCTGCATTGATGCAAGGATTGGCCGATGGTTATTTCGTTCTTCCTTATACAATTGGCGATTACCTTTCTCACGACATTAGAACTGGAGAGATTCCAACAGATACTCCAGAGTTTGACGAAGCAGAAAAAGCTGTAAGAGGTCGATTAGAGAAATTCATAAACAATAAAGGAAACAAGTCAGTTGATTACTTCCACAGGAAACTTGGAAAAGTAATGTGGGACAAGGTAGGAATGTCTAGAAACGCAGAAGGGCTTACAGCAGCGATTGCTGAAATCCAAGAGATTCGCGAAGACTTCCACAAAAATGTTTTCGTTCCTGGAGGAATGGATGAATTGAATCCAGAGCTTGAAAAAGTAATGAGAGTCTCTGACTTCATTGAACTTGGTGAGCTTTTCGCACATGATGCCTTACAAAGAGTTGAGTCTTGTGGTGGTCATTTTAGAGAAGAGTCTGCCGAACTAGATGGCCCACAAAAAGGTGAGGCTAAGCGCGATGACATAAACTTTGCTCACGTTTCTGCCTGGGAATGGACGGGCGATCCAAGTAAACCAGTATTGCACAAAGAGCAATTGACGTTTAACGATATTAAGTTGGTACAACGATCATATAAATAAGAACAGAAATGAAGTTAACATTGAAAATTTGGCGTCAAAAAAACGCTAACGACAAAGGTGGAATTCAAACATATCCAATTGATAATGTTTCGGAACACATGTCTTTTTTGGAAATGATGGACGTTCTTAATGAGCAAATCATTGCAGAAGGAAAAGATGAGCCTGTCGCCTTTGATCACGATTGTCGTGAAGGAATTTGCGGGTCGTGTTCTATGCATATCAACGGTGAGCCTCACGGCCCCGGTCGTGGTATAACAACATGTCAATTACACATGAGAACATTCAACGATGGAGATACAATCTACATCGAACCATTTAGAGCGAAAGGATTCCCTGTCATTAAAGATTTAGTTATTGACAGATCTGCTTTTGATAGAATTCAACACGCTGGCGGATTTATTTCCGTTCCAACTTCTGGGAACACGCAAGATGCAAACGCTATTCCTGTTCCAAAGGTTGACGCAGATAACGCGTTTGATGCAGCAACATGTATTGGATGTGGAGCTTGTGTTGCAGCATGTAAAAATTCTTCAGCTATGCTTTTCGTTTCTGCTAAGGTTTCGCAATTCTCATTACTGCCTCAAGGTAAAGTAGAAGCAAACAAGCGTGTTTTACACATGGTTGAACAAATGGATAAAGAAGGATTTGGTAACTGTACAAATACGGGCGCTTGTTCTATCGAATGTCCAAAAGAGATTTCATTGGAAAACATTGCACGAATGAACCGTGACTACCTTAAAGCTGCGTTATCAAGCGAAGCATAACGGTTTCATAAAATTTACATACGAAAAGGGTTAGACATGCGTCCAACCCTTTTTTGTTTCCAGTGGTTTCTATTTTAAGAATTGAATACAATACCCATTTAAAAACTCCTCACTATCCTCACTTACTGGGTATTAATATTTTAATTCCTTACATTTGCAGTCAATAAAACTACATTCATGAAAAAAATATTACTTACAATTTTAACCCTTGCAACGTGCGGTGCAGCTTTTTCACAAGTCGTTTGTGCTGGAGTTTCCCCCGCGGCAATTCAAGGGAATTACGACTATGGTGTTCAAGGTTCTTGTGGACAATGGCCAGGTGAAACAGATGATGGAACATGGGGAGCATGGACTGGAGGTCTTGATTTTAACAATCCCGGAGACTTCGTTCAAGCAGAGCTTATGCTTGTTGAAGACGGAACACCAGGATTAAACCCACAAGGAAATCCTATCTCACAAGAAGGGTGTAACGCTCTTAACAATAACCTTACAGGAAAAATTGCTGTTATATACAGAAACACATGTTGGTTCTCTTCAAAAGTTTACTACGCTGAAGAAGCAGGAGCTCTTGCAGTAATAATAGTAAACAGAGAAGCAGGCATAATTGGTATGTTAGGAAATACGGACATCATGAACGGACCTCTTGGTGTTGATTGTAACATCCCAGCAGTAATGCTCGATATCACAGACGGTCAGTCTTTAATCGCTGAAATGCAAAATGGACCCGTTGAAATGTTTATCGGTAACAAATTAGGAGCATTCACAAACGACGTTGGTGCTGTTAAAGGAGAGTTCTTAGTTCCTGAATTCGGTGGAGATCTTGTTGATATTTTTGACGGGTTCGAAGTGGGACTTCAAGCATACAACTATGGAGTAAACGATCAATCCTCTGTAACAATCCAAGCTACTATAGATGGGCCTGGTGGAAACGTTTACGACGAAACTATTGTTTTGCCTACTATGCTTTCAGGCGATACAGCATTTGTATTCCCCGGAAACACATTGGAATTCCCACCATTTGACCTTGGAGGACCAGGGAGCTATACTGCTGGTGATTACACACTAACATACGATGTTGATCTAGGAGGCACTGATGATGCTAACTTTGATAACACTTACTCAGTAAACTTTTCTCTAAATAGTGACGTTATTACTCGTTCTGGTATTGATGGCGCCAACTTGCCTATTGCAAATGCTTACCCGAGCAACTCTGTTATAGAATATGAGGCTTGTACAATGATTCAAGAGCCGAACATGTCCTTATTAACAAATCAAAACAAAGGTGCGACTGGAGCATACATTATTCCTCATACAGATACAAACATCAATAACTTAGCAGGGGCTGAAATTTTTGTGAACGCCTACTTATGGGATGATGCTTGGGTAGATCTTGATGATGCAAATTATCAATTCGATCCTGCAACAGCAGATGCATTCCAAAACTTAAACTTAATTGCTTTTGGAACACATTACCCAGGAGGAAATAATGAAGTAGATGTGCCTGTATTTGTAGAGTTCAACGTGCCTATCTACTTGGTAGATAACCAACGTTATTTATTTTGTGCTCAAACCTTTCAACCAGACATTATTTCGTTTGGATATGATAACGGTATTGATCACGATGCAAACCAAGCTATTTTCAGACAACCTGTTTCAACTGTTAAAACAGACAACGGAACGTTCACAGGTGGATGGGCCGGACTTTCAGCACCTTCAATTGCTTTGCGTATAGAAGGAGGAATTGGACTTGAAGAAGTAAATGCTCTTCATGGAAGCGCATTCCCTAACCCAACAACTGGTGAGGTTATGGTTTCAATTGATGCAAGTGGAGACGCAGCTTTAAAAGTTGTTGATATCGCTGGTAAAGTTGCAATGAACACAAACATTACTTTAGTTAATGGAGTGGTTAAAGTTGACATGTCTTCTTTAGATGCTGGTGTTTACATCTTCAATGTTACTCTTGAGAACGGAAAAACGTCTCAGTTCAATGTTATAAAGAAGTAAAAGAGAAAGTAAAACTTTCGATCAGGAATTGTAAATGACTTACAAAACCTGCTCAATTTAACTCGAAAAGGTTAGACAAATGTCTAACCTTTTCGCATTTTACATCCCTGAGTAGTTGACCCTCTTGCGTTTACACACTATTTTACACCAATAAGATGGCGTAAATCAGATTGGCAAACTTCATATTCGTTTTAACGCATTAAAATTCGTACTTTGTGGATGCTAAAACTAAACGAAAATGTTAAAACTCTCTCTCCAGTTGTTGGCGGTACTATTGTTATCGACCACAGCACACTCTCAATTAAACATAAACTTTCTTGGTCAACTCCAATACGCAAACAATCGTGGAGATTGTAGCGATATTTGGGGCTATGTCGATGGTTCTGGAAATGAATATGCGATCGTCGGAAACCAAACAGGAACATCAATTGTTGATGTCTCGGATCCTACGAACCCAACCGAAGTATTTTACTCTGCCGGTGACCAAACAATCTGGCGCGACATGAAAGTCTGGGGAACTACTGCTTATATCACGAATGAAGGTGGGGGAGGTTTAAAAATTATTGATTTAAGTAATCTTCCCGGTCCTATAACTGGTGCTGATGTATATCAATACAACGGATCAACGTACAACTTTACGACTGCTCACAACATCTTTATGGATGAGAATGGTCATGCCTATCTTACCGGTGCCGATAACGGTGTTGGTGGTGCAATCATTCTAGATGTTTCAACGACGCCACTTGCTCCTGTTGAATTGGGTCGCTACAATGACTTTTACATGCACGATATCTTTGTAAGAGGAGATACACTTTGGGGTGGTGCAATTAATGATGGATTCTTTACCGTAGCTGATATTTCAGACCCTATGAACTGTGTGACCATCGCTACGCACATTACACCTTCAACTTTTAGTCACAATGTTTGGTTATCAGATGATGGTAACACGCTTTACACTACAGACGAAGTTTCTGATGCTTATGTAGCTTCTTATGATGTAAGTAACATTGCAAACATTGTTGAATTGGATAGGGTTCAATCAAGTCCAGGGCAAGATGTTATTCCTCACAACACATTCGTTGTTGGCGACTATCTTGTTACTTCTTATTACAGAGACGGTGTTGTTATAACTGATGCAACAAATCCTTCAAACTTAATTCAAGTTGGAAATTATGATACCTCTCCATTATCAGGAGATGGTTTTGATGGAGATTGGGGTGTTTACCCTTACTTGCCTTCAGGAAACCTTATAATAAGTGATATTGATAATGGTTTGTTCGTTCTTGGGCCTACTTATGCTCCGGCAGCTTACCTTGAAGGAAATGTTACAGACTTTGCAACGACAAACCCTATCGATAATGCACTAATAGAAATTGTTACTACTGCATTAACTGACAATTCTAACGTTGCTGGTGATTATGCTTCCGGAGTTGGAACAGGAGGAACATTCGATATTACTTTCTCAAAACTTGGATACATTTCACAAACGATCACGGGCGTTGTTCTTACAAACGGAAACACAACTGTTGTTGATGTTGAGCTTGTTCCTCTAGTTACATTTACACTGCAGGGAATAGTTGAAGATGAAAGTGGCAACCCAATTTCAAATGCACAGGTTGTTATAACGGACGCTCAATCTACAACTACAGTTGTAACTAACGGTCTTGGAGCATTTGATGTTTCAACGTTCCTTGAAGGTGCCTACGATGTATCAATTGGTTTGTGGGGATACCACACTTTATGTCTTTCAAACGAACAATTCACAACAAATGGCGGGCCTTACGTGTATGTAATGGAGGAGGGCTATTCTGATATTTTTGAATTGGACTTAGGTTGGTCCATTTCTGGCAATCCTGATTCAGGAGATTGGGAACGTGATGAGCCAAACGGAACAACGTACCAAGGTAACGAGTCAAATCCAGAAGATGATTCTAACGATTGTGGAACACTAGCTTATGTTACTGGAAACGCCGGTGGACAAGCCGGATCCGATGATGTTGATGATGGAACAACTGTTCTTACTTCTCCAATATTTGACTTGTTGGCGTACACGGATCCTTACCTTTCATTTGAACGTTGGTTCTTTAATGAAGGTGGTTCAGGAACTCCGAATGACTCTTTGGTTGTTGATATTACAAATGGAACACAAACTGTTCGTCTTGATTTTGCCGATTTCAATAGTCCTGACAATAGCTCTTGGGCATACCGTGAATTCCGCGTAACCGATTATTTACCAGCAACAGCTATTATGCAAATGAAGATTCGCGCTATGGATGTTCAAGGAGGACATATTTCTGAAGGTGGATTTGATAACTTCTTCGTTTGGGATTCACTTCCAAACAATATTGGTATTGTTGAAATAAGCAATAACGCTTTAGTTAATTTTTATCCAGTGCCATTTACAAATGAAATCAACATTGTTTTGGATCAAGTATTCGAAAATGTACATGTTGAAGTTCTTGAATTAAGCTCAGGAAAACTAGTTGAGTCTAGAGACTTTGCAGCTGTAGACAAAATTAAAATGGACAATAATTACGCAAAAGGAATGTACCTAATTCGCGTATTTGGAGACGACAGCATTTTGACAACAAGAAGAGTTGTGAAAATGTAAGAACTGACCAACCCGATTATATGACCTGTCCTAGCGATGCTAAGACAGGTTTTTTTGTTTTATTAGTTCCCGATACTGGTGTTCAATTACCCTACCCCCCCAACCTATATAGAGCTTTCAACGTATTAAGTTGTATCTTAGCAATTCTTAAAAAAATATTTATGAAAAAAATTTTACTATCACTTAGTGTAATTGCCTCTGCTTTTACATCTCAAGCTCAAGTCGTTGTAGCCGGAGTTAGTCCTGCATCAGTGCAAGGAAACTACGATTATAGCAATCAAACACACGAATTCTGGCCTGGCGAGGCTGGTGACGGTTCTTGGGATTTACAATTCGATTTTAACATCGCTGGTAACTTTATACAAGACACTTTGGTTTTTGTTGAAGATGGAACACCTGGTTTAAACCTTCAAGGAAATCCATTGTCTCAAGAAGGATGCTTTGGTCCTTTGACGAATAGTGTTGCCAACGGAAACGATCTTACAGGTCACATTGCTGTTATTTATAGAAACACCTGTGATTTTGGATATAAAGCACTTCAAGCACAAAACGCTGGAGCAGTTGCAGTAATCTTACTTAACCGTGAAGACGCATTAATTGGTCTTTTAGGAGGTACTGATGGTCCAACTGTAACGATTCCTGTTGTTCTTATTTCAAACATCAATGGAGCTATATTAACAAGCGCTATGGCGAATGGTCCTGTTGAAGTTTTGATTGGTAATAAACAAGGAGCTTTCCCAAATGATGTTGGTGCAGTTAAAGGTGAATTCTTGGTTTCACCATTCGGTGGAGCGCACAACCTTCTTTACGATGGTTTCACCCCTGGTATTCAAGTGTATAACTTCGGTTCTGCTGACCAAACAGCCGTAAACATTAATGCTTCAATTGATGGTCCTGGTGGAAATGTTTACGATGAAGACCTTGGTCCTTTGGCAATGTTGTCTGGAGATACTATTGCTGCTTTCCCTGGAAACGTTGATGAATTCTCAGCGTGGCAATTAGGCGTTGGTAACTATACAGATGGTGATTACACCTTAACGTATACTGTTTCAATCGCTGGTTTAACGGATGATTCAAATTTCGATAACGTTTATACATCGGATTTCAAAATTCAATCGGATCAAATTTCTTTGTCTCGCCTTGACGGTGGGGATATGCCAATTGCAACAAGTTATCCTAGTAACTCTACAACTGAGTACCAGTCTTGTGTTACATTCCAAGATGCTAATGCAAGTGCTTTAGCTCTTGAAGGTGTCTATTTTGTACCTCATACTGATACTGCTTTAAATGAATTAGCTGGAGCTGAAATTTTCGTTAATGCATACCAATGGGATGATGCTTGGGTTGATCTTGATGATCCTGCTTACCAATTTGATCCTGCAACAAACGATGCGTTTCAAAACTTGAACTTAATTACTTTCGGTACGCATTACCCATCTTCTAATGATGACGTTGATGATGTAGCTTTCGCTAGTTTTGACACTCCATTCCAAATGAATGATAACACTAGATACTTATTTTGTCTTCAAACGTTTGAGTCAGCTACAATCTCTTTCGGATACGACGGAAACATTGATTATGATGGAAACGAAGGAATTATTCGTCAGCCAGTTGCACCTGTCCATGTAGATGGAATGTGGTACGCTGCAGGTTGGGCTGGATCTTCAGCTGCTTCTATAGCTCTTAAAACATTCGATCCGGCTGCAATTGGATTAGGAGAGGATGAATTGATTGAAGGAAGTGCATTCCCTAATCCAGCAACGGATAAGGTTACTGTTTCAGTTGACGCTAACGGTGTTGCTTCTTTACAAGTGGTTGATATCGCTGGAAAAGTTGCGATGAATTCTTCTATCACTTTAGTGAATGGTTCTGCTAATGTTGATATGTCTTCTTTAGAGTCTGGAGTTTATGTCTTCAGTGTTACTCTTGAAAACGGACAAACTTCACAGTTCAACGTGGTTAAAAAATAAGCACTATCTAGAGTCCCAATTGGCACTCTAAGCTGTATTATACCTAAAGGGTCTTGAGAAATCAAGGCCCTTTTTTTGTTGGTCAATGATTTTTAGTTTACCTTAGCGAGTCTAAAATTAAACTTATGAAAAAAATATTACTTACACTTAGCGTGTTTGCTGCTGGTTTCATGGCGCATTCACAAGTGGTTTGTTCAGGTGTTTCGCCTGCCTCAATCCAAGGAAATTACACATTCGAATGGGCTGACCCTGCTGGAGGTGATTGGTCTACACCAGACTTCTTAGTAGCTGGAACTTTCGTTGAAGATACTCTTATGTGGTCTGAAGATTCAGGTACTGGTATAAACCCGCAAGGGAACCTAGTTTCTCGAGAAGGATGTAACCCTCCTCAAATTGTTGATTTGACAGGGAAAATAGCAATGATTTACAGAAACACTTGTGAATTTGGTGCTAAAGCTTTAGCTGCTGAAAATGCTGGAGCAGTAGCTGTTATTATTGTTAACCGTGACAACGAAGCCGTTGGAATGGGCGGTGGTGCTGATGGTTTGACGGTAACAATTCCGGTTGTTATGCTTTCAAGTGTTGATGGAGCTGCACTTGCAGCTGAAATGTTAAATGGACCTGTCGTGATGTTACTTGGAAACAAAGTTGGTGCATATCCAAATGACCTTGGTGCAAACGATGGCGAAATGTTAATTTCTCCTTATGCAGGTGCAAACGATCTTCAATACGATGGTTTTACACCCGGTATTCAGGTTTATAACTATGGTAGTTTAGATCAATTAGCTGTTACTGTTAACGCTAAGATTGATGGCCCTGGAGGAACCTTATATGATGAGACTATTGGTCCTTTGACAATCCTTGGTAATGGAGATACACTTTCTATTTTCCCTAGTAACACTGATGAGTTCATTCCATGGAATTTAGGTGTAGGTAACTATACAAATGGATTGTACACGTTGACATACACGTTGGATATGGGAATCTCTGATGATTCTAATTTTGATAACGTATTGACTTCTACTTTCTCTATTACTGATGGAACAAATACTCCAAATCCAAACCCAGGTAGTGGTAGTGGTATTTTAGCATTATCAAATGTTGATGTTAACGGTATGCCAATTTCTAACACTAGTCCAAGTAACTCAACGACTGAGTACCAATCTTGTATTATGATTCAAGAGCCTAATGCTTCTGTAATGGCTGTTGCTGGTATGTATTTCGTACCTCACACTGATACTGCATTGAATGATTTAGCTGGAGCGGAAATTTTCGCTAACGCTTACCAATGGGATGATGCTTGGACAGATCTTGATGATCCTACTTACCAGTTTGACCCTGCAACAAACGATGCTTTCCAAAACTTGAACTTAATTACTTTTGGTACGCACTACCCAGCATCGAACGATGATGTTGATGATGTAGCTTACATAAAGTTCACAACACCGTTTGGATTAGTTGATAACCAAAGGTATTTATTCTGCCTTCAAACTTTTGAGTCTGCAACTATCTCTTTTGGATATGATGGAGCTCTTAACTATGATGGTAACGAAGGTATCCTCCGTCAGCCTACTGCACCAGTTCATGTTGATGGACAGTGGTATACAGGTGGATGGGCTGGTGTTTCTTCACCTGCTATCTCTCTTCATACTTTCAATCCCGCTGCAATTGGATTAGGAGAAGTTGATATCGTTGATGGAAGTGCATTTCCAAACCCAGCAACTAATAAGGTTACTGTTTCAATTGACGCTAATGGAGATGCTACTTTAGAAGTAGTTGATATCACAGGTAAAGTTGCAATGAACAACACGATTAATTTAGTAAACGGTTCAGCTGATGTTGATATGTCTACTTTAGAGTCTGGAGTTTATATCTTCAACGTTACTCTTGAAAACGGTCAAACTTCACAGTTCAACGTTATTAAAAACTAAAAAGGACAATCCGTCTGTAATTTATAGGCGTTATAGGATGGCAAAAGCCAACCTGCTTAAATACTTGAAAGCCTCTTCTGGATAAAACCGGGAGAGGCTTTCTTCTGGCTTAGAAATGGGTCTTGCTGTAGATTGATGATTAATGCGATTGCAGTAGCGTCATAGCTGCGTTGTTGGTGTTCACTACGTAAGCACAAAAAACCACCACCCATTTCATGTTGCTAAAAGCAAGCAACCCAATCAAACTCAGAATATATTCTCAAGACGAAAGTCACCAACAAAGAAAGGCCGCTTCGATAATCGAAGCGGCCTTTTTTTCTTATATTACATTTACATAGTATCCTTAACCGTTGTCTTAAAAATTTAACGATAATCCGAATGTTAATGGGTAAACCTCTACCGTTTTTCCTGATTCGAACAAAGGCAAAAGGCTATAGTTAGCAAAGATTCCAAATGAATCATATCCTAGTCTAAGAGCAGCATCCAATTTAAAGGGGTTTAAAGAATATGTTCCTTTTTCTCTTTCTTCAAATTCTTTACCATCAGGGAACTCTCCATTTCTTTTAATCTTAGAGGTCATCCTTACTCCTCCGACAACTCCAGCTGCCAAATAAAAGTTCTTTTCAGAGTTTGTGCTTGTATTGAACTCCAGTAATAAAGGAATCGTTAAATAAGACGCTTTAAGCTTGTTTTTTGAATATGTGTTCACAGTGTCAGCAACGGCAACCAAAGAGGCAGCAGAAGAGTTAATAATGTAGCCATCACGGAAAGCAACTGACGTAAAGCTAAACCCCAATCCTGTTGTTAAACCAACGAAGGGAGTTCCAAAGTTGAATTTATGTTCCAAAAGGTTCAAATTCCAAACTGTAGATCTTGCTGGATCGTTCTTCCAGTAGGGTGTTGTGGCAAAGTCTGTATTGAAGTTTTCATTCATTAAAATTGTAAACCCAAGATCAACACCTGCCCAATGCGCATCCGATTTTCTTTTTCTTTTTGGCGATTCATCATCCGAATCATCCTCAGAGTCTAGGTCAAAGTCTTCATTGGGGTGGGTAATGATAATAATTTCCTTATTACCAACTTTCATTTTAGTTGAGTCAGGCTCGCCTTCTCCTTCTTCAATGATTGTGATTTGTCGTTCAGTAATAATTACTTCTCCTTCCCCTCCTTCTTGAACCTCTTCTTCTACTTGTGAGAAAACTGGGGCCGCAAATAACATTGCTACTACTATTGTACTTAATTTATTCATAACTCGTATGTTTCTATTTGTAAGTAAGACCCACAAGTATTCTAAAAGTTACAATCCCTACCAATCTTCCAAAAACCCATCTAAATCCCGACGGTCCTTTTTCGTTGGTTTGCCCGTACCATGCTCTCTGTAGGTGCTTTGGCTAAGTCTGTATAATCTCAGTTTCTCAAACTCTTCTTCAGGTGTAGTGTCAACGATGTAATCTTGAACGAGCTTGGCTCCGATCCTTTTATTCAACAATTGAATAACTCGAAAAGTAAACTTCGCGGAATGTTTTATTATCTGAATTTCATCGCCGAGCTTGACTTCCTTGGAAGGTTTCACAAGGTCGTTGTTTAACCTCACCTTTCCATTTGCTATGGCGTCTGCCGATTTAGACCGTGTTTTTGCCAACCGAACACTCCATACATATTTATCAAGCCTGCAAGCCATCTCGAATTTTTTTTGTTAAGGATTTATAAACCAAGTCAAAAGAATGATCTATCAAATCTAAGAGAAGTTGATTGGGCACATCTGACTCTACCATAACCGTATTCCAGTGTTTTTTGTTCATGTGAAACCCCGGTTTTATACCGCTAAATGTTTCACGAAGCGCTACACTTCTTTCAGGATCACACTTTAAGTTTATAGATTCGAAAAGTTTGATGCCGGCTAGAGCAAATAGTTTTCCGCCTATTTTAAAAACAATAGTATTCTGGTCGAATGGAAATGATTCTGTTACTCCATGTTTTGATAAACAATAGTCTCTAAAGCCTTCAACATTCATAAAAACTATTGAATATCACTCATTTTGTCCATCACTTCTTCGTAACGCTCACATTTACTATAAACGGTAAAGTTATAACTTGTTTGCATGGACTCATGAATTTCTCCTAATTTCGAAAGTAACGCTTTAGCTTCTTGTAATTCCGAGCCTTTTAAATCTCTCAAAGTTTCGTCGTCTCCATAGTTCAGAATTTCATCACAGACTTCTTCGATAGCCACAACATGGTCAAAGGCAGTGTCTAGACTATTAACATCTATACTTTCCGGTCCACTGCAAGCGCAGATTACAATAAGTACTACAAGAATAATTTCTTTCATGCTTAATCAATTAAGACCGTACAAGGTGATTGTCGTTATTCCGTTTGGCTTGAAACATTATAGCATAAGGAGTAATAACCCTCGACCAGACCTAGTGAATACCTGGAGCGTCCTCTTGTCTTCCTAGCTTATAAAGCATTTTTGCGTGACCTGACAATGCTTCATAGAAAGTCTTATATGAATAATAAGGTAGGTTATATTCAAAAGCCGTGTCTCTTACAATTTCAGCAATCTTGCGGTAGTGAACATGACAGATATTTGGAAAAAGGTGATGTTCTATCTGATAATTCAGCCCTCCTACATACCATGAGAATAGCCTTGCCTTAGGTGCAAAGTTCGCTGTATTTCTAAGTTGATTGGCTGCCCAATCCAACTCTAAGTATCCTTTTTCATTGGGAGATTCAAAAGTTGATCTTGGTATAACGTGTGCAGGTTGGAAAATTGAAGCCAACGTTAGTCCAGCGATAAAGTGCATTAGTAAAAAACTCAATACTGTTACCCACCAAGGAAGGCCCGAAAAGACCAATGGTAAACCAAGAGTAACTGCTAAGTAAATCGTCTTTGTAGAAATCAATGTCCATAGAAAGCGGCTATTCGAAAGACCTTGAGTTTTAATCAAATCTTTCTTTTTGTATCGTTTCCATTGCGAGTAATCTTTAGTTGTGGCCCACATAATAGTCATCATTCCGTATAAAAACCAAGCATAAATAAACTGAAACTTATGGCCCTTACGTAATTTTTGAGCAGGTGAAAACCGCATTAATGGATCAATCTCAATATCCTCATCCATACCGCTAACATTGGTATATGTGTGGTGCAATACATTGTGTTGTATTCTCCAGTTAACATCGCTTCCGCCAACCATCCACATCACTTTACCTACAAGTAAGTTCACATATTTGTTCTTTGAGTATGCGCTGTGATTGGCATCGTGCATTACAGAAAGACCTATTCCGGCCATTCCAAACCCCATTAACGCCCACATTGTAACAACAAGCCAAGTCGACTCTAAATAAGTAAGAATCAAAACAAGTGGAACGACGTATAGAGAGATCATGAATATTGTTTTCAATACCATGTTTGCGTTTGCGTAACGAGAAATACCGTTTTCTTTAAAGTAGGCTGCTACGCGTTTGCGTAGCTCTTTATGAAAATCTTCCTTTTGGTTCTCTGCAAACTTTACTTTATTCAATTGCATAATAATCTAAATAAGAAATTGGAACTACAAAAATAACGCTTATTCTTCACTATACCGTTTTTTTACCATATAATGTGAACATCGTCATGTTAAACAGGCCCCATTTAAAAGTTAAGTACAAACATTTATTTGGCTATTTTTGTACTTGTTTTAATTGCAACAATTTATTAAATGTCACATCTTTCAGAATCCAAATACTGCCAAAACTTTTTAAATCGCGAAAGGTTTGTTTCACGTGAAGTAAGTATCGGAAACGTCGATTTCGGAGGCGACAATCCAATTCGTGTTCAGTCAATGACAACAACGGATACGATGGATACTAAAGGTTCAGTTGAACAATCAATTCGGATGATAGAATCTGGATGTGAACTCGTTAGACTTACAGCCCCAAGTAAAAAAGATGCCGAAAACCTAAGGGTTATTAAAGAAGAATTAAGTAAAAGAGGCTATACAACACCAATTGTAGCTGATATTCACTTTACCCCAAACGCTGCAGAAATTGCGGCTAAAATTGTTGAGAAAGTTCGAGTGAACCCAGGAAATTACGCAGATAAAAAGAAGTTTGAAGAACTCGAGTATACAGATGCGACCTATGCTTCTGAACTTGTCAGAATTGAAGAAAAATTCACACCTCTTGTTTTGATTTGCAAAGAACACAGAACAGCCATGCGAATTGGAACCAACCACGGCTCTCTTTCGGATCGAATTTTAAGCAGGTATGGAGATACACCTGAAGGAATGGTGGAATCAGCAATGGAGTTTCTACGAATCTGCGAGAAACACGACTACAAAGAAATAATACTTTCGATGAAAGCCAGCAACACCCTAGTAATGGTTCAGGCTTATCGATTACTAGTCGCGACAATGGTCAAAAACGGGATGAATTACCCTATTCATCTTGGTGTAACTGAGGCGGGAGATGGCGAAGACGGTAGAATTAAGTCTGCAGTTGGTATTGGTGCCTTATTAGAAGATGGAATTGGTGATACAATTCGTGTTTCATTAACCGAAGCGCCGGAAGCAGAAATGCCAGTGGCCAGAAAATTATTGGACAAATTTAAAACAGAAAATCAATCCATTTTCTCCCTAGATAAAGATGACAAACAACTCAATTACGATCCTTTCTCATATGCAAGAAGAGTGTCTTCTGGAATTCAAAATATTGGCGATCATCACGTACCGATAGTTGTTGCTGATTTAAGTACATTAGAAATTATAAAGCAATCACACCTTTTTGGTTTTGGTTACATGTATTCCGTTCCATTGGATAAATGGAACCTAACGGATTCAGCCGCAGATATTCTTTATATCGGATCCAAAGCAATTAATTTTGACCTTCCTGGAACACTTAAAGTTCTATGCGATTACGAAAACTGGAAAGAAAACTACTCGGATAAAAGCGGTTTTTTTCCAATGGTTGACGGTGAGAACTGCGATCGTTTCAATAAAAATGATGTGTTCTTTGTGAAACATTCAGCTGAAAACAATAACGTTGATTATTTGAAGTCCTATACAAATGCAGTGATTGTTCTTCAAACTGAATTTAACAACAAGGCACAGCTGTATAGAGGTTTTAGGTTGAATATTGCGAATAAAGGTATAAAAAACCCTGTAATCCTAACTTGTACCCATAACGAAACAGACGAGGAATCGTTCCAATTGTGGAGCTCTTCAGATCTTGGAATATCATTTGTTGATGGTTTCGGAGATGGTATTTGGCTCAGTGGCAATGTTCGTTCACAATTGATCAATACAACTTCATTTGGAATTCTTCAGGCAACACGAACCCGAATTTCAAAAACAGAATACATCAGCTGTCCCTCTTGCGGTAGAACTTTGTTCGATTTACAAGAAACAACCGGTAAGATCCGAGAAAAGACATCACATCTTAAAGGATTGAAAATTGGAATTATGGGATGCATTGTAAATGGTCCTGGTGAAATGGCTGATGCCGATTATGGATATGTTGGAACCGGTCCAGGAAAAATTCATCTGTACAAAGAAAAAACGGTCATTCGAAAAAATGTTCCCGAGGCAGAAGCTGTTGACGCTTTAATCGATCTAATTCGTGAAAATGGTGATTGGGTTGATCCGAAAATGTAATGTTTTAACCTAAATAGTTGTTTACTAGCTATTTAAACTATATAAAAGAACGCCCTCGTAAATCGCTTATCTCGAACATGGTCTATAATACGAGTGTTCAGCCTCTTTTTCCCCGCTTAAAACGGCTTAAAACAGCATGTCGTGCGCTTAAATAACTCTTTTAGGTACTATCTTCCTAGATAAACGAGTAAAACAGAAACGTCACTTGGAGTAACTCCACTAACTCTTGATGCTTGACCAATTGTTACCGGTTTCAATGAAGATAATTTTTCTTTCGATTCTGAGCTCAAACTCGCCATTTTGGAATAGTCCAAATCGGCTGGAATTTTTACTTCTTCAAGTCGACTCATTTTCTTTACAACTTCTTCCTCACGAGAAATGTATCCTTCATACTTTAATTGGATTTCTGTTTGAGAAACAATTTCTGCATGTTGGTTTGTAAGATTTACGGCAAGTGCTTTTGAATCCACACTCATTTCAAGCACCTCTTCCATTCCAATCCCAGGCCGTGTAATTAGAGAACTCAACTTTACTTGTTGTTTAACAGGCGCACTGTTTTTTGATTCCAAAATAGGGTTTGCAATACCCGGAGCCACACCTTCTTTAATTAAGGCCTTTTTCAAGTCAACCGTTCCTTGAACTTTAACCTCAACTTTTCTTAATGCTTCATCTGATGCCAAACCGATCGCGTGACCAATTGGCGTCAATCTTATATCTGCATTGTCTTGCCTCAATAGAATTCTATATTCCGCTCGGCTGGTAAACATTCGGTACGGCTCGTCTGTACCCTTTGTAATAAGGTCGTCAATAAGGACACCTATATAAGCTTCACTTCTTGTTAAAATGAAGTCTCCTTCTCCATGCACCTTTCTGTGTGCGTTAATTCCTGCCATCAAACCTTGACAAGCTGCTTCTTCATATCCAGTTGTTCCATTAATCTGGCCTGCGAAATATAAGTTCTTAATTCGCTTCGTTTCCAATGTATGTTTCAACTGAGTTGGCGGAAAATAATCGTATTCTATAGCGTAACCCGGTCTGAACATCTTCACGTTCTCAAACCCAGGAATAGTCTTCATTGCTTTCAATTGTACTTCTTCAGGCAACGACGTGCTAAATCCATTAACATAAATCTCAACTGTTCTCCAGCCTTCTGGTTCAACAAAAATCTGGTGACGGTCTTTATCTGCAAATCGATTGATCTTATCCTCAATACTTGGGCAGTATCTTGGACCTGTTCCAGCAATCGCTCCATTGAACATTGGAGAACGATCAAAGCCTTCTTTTAAATATTCATGTGTCTGAGGGTTCGTGTACGTAATGAAACAAGAGCGTTGTTTGCTTAAAGGCTTCGTGTCTGTAAAACTAAACTTTGATGGGTTTTCGTCACCGAATTGTTCTTCCATCTTACTATAGTCTAACGATCTCCCATCAACCCGCGGTGGTGTTCCAGTTTTCATTCGACCTGTTTCAAAACCAAGTTCCGTTAATTCTTCTGTAATTCCCGTTGCTGCCCCTTCACCTGCTCTACCTCCTCCGAACTGTTTTTCACCAAGATGAATAAGTCCATTTAAGAAGGTTCCATTTGTAAGAACAACACTTTTCGCTTTAATTTCAACTCCAATAGCAGTTTTTACACCGACAATTTTACCGTCCTCAACTATTAACCCTTTACACATGTCCTGCCAGAAGTCAACGTTTTTATTTCCTTCTAACATCAACCGCCACTCTTCAGCGAACATCATTCTGTCGTTCTGAGTTCTTGGCGACCACATCGCGGGGCCTTTTGATTTGTTTAGCATTCTAAATTGAATGGCCGTTTTATCGCTCACTATTGCCGAGCCTCCTCCAAGAGCATCAATCTCTCTAAGAATTTGCCCTTTGGCCACGCCTCCCATTGCAGGGTTGCAACTCATTTGAGCAATCGTATTCATATTCATTGTAACCAACAACACTGAACTCCCAAGTTTTGCTGCAGCATTTGCCGCCTCACAACCCGCATGCCCTCCCCCAACAACTACAACGTCATATTCTTTTAACATACACTAATGTTTCACGTGGAACAATTAAACATATTCAACACACCACAAAATTACAACACTTTTTAGATAAGACTATGTTTCACGTGAAACTATCTGGGATAAATAATAATTTTCTTTTTCACGCATTAATATGGACTCAGAACCCGACTTGTCACCATATCCAATCAAATGTAAAGTTCCATGAACCACAACCCGATTCAACTCTGTTTCACGTGAAACATTTAAGCCGTCAGCATTATCATTTACACGGTCAACCGATATAAAAAGATCGCCTGAAGCAACACCCCCATCTGTATAATCAAACGTTATAATGTCTGTGTAGTAATCATGGTTCAAGTGCTCCTTGTTCATGTTTCGCAAATACTCGTCTGATGTGAAAATAAGTGATAATTCACCAAGGTTTTTACCTTCCGATTCACATACTTTAGAAAGCCATAAAACAAAAAATTCTGGATGTAAATCCAGAACCTCAATATCCTCGTAAAATATATTTACCACTATGATTTGCTGAAATAGATGTTTACATTTCTTCCTTCATCCTCGAACTCGACTGACTCAGCTAAAGATTTCATTAAGAAAATTCCCCTTCCGTCTTCCTTCTCTATATTGTCTGGAGATGTTGGGTCAGGTAAGTTATTAAAATCAAACCCTTCGCCATAATCCTTAACACTAAAACAAAAATCCGTTTCCTTATCACCTACAAAAAGATCCACACTTAAGTCCACCTTTTGTTGATTTCCATGAAGAATAGCATTATTTACCGCCTCTGTAACTGCAATCAAAACATTGCCGTAATAATCTTCGTTAACATCTAAACGATTGCACACCTCATCTATAAGAAGTTCTACTTTGTTCAATGATCCAAAATCCGATGGGATAGTTAAACTATCCACTACAACATAACCGTTCTTCATATAACACTAATCTCTTACAAGACTCTGTTGAAATACTCGTTTGCTCTATCCTTATAATACTTCTTATAAGCCGGGTCCACAGCACGCAATAATTCAACTTGTCTAAGTTTTTCTTTGTTATACTCCGTAAA
This sequence comes from Salibacteraceae bacterium, assembly GCA_047628775.1. Classification (GTDB taxonomy): domain Bacteria; phylum Bacteroidota; class Bacteroidia; order Flavobacteriales_D; family Crocinitomicaceae; genus UBA4466. The sequence continues at coordinate 33,491 of JBLHVW010000015.1, forward strand.
CTTAATTTGGTTACTATAATTTTCGTTTTTGCCAGATTTAGATTCTCTTTTCTCATCCAAACCTCTTTCCATAAGGGCTTTATCGCTTTCCAATAAACGCGTTAAAATCTCTTGTTGTCGGTTAATCATATTGTTATTAAACCTCTTATTAATGAGGTCCTTTTCCTGCTGTTCCAATTCTTCAATCAATGGATTCAACTTATTGCCGTTCCCTGAACCATCCTTGTTCAGTTCGTTTCTCATTTGTTCCAACGCTCTTCTAATTGCAGATTGTTCAGCAGCCATTTTAGCAATTTCTTTATTACCCAATCCCATTCCTGCGCCTCCCGGTTTCTGACCTTGACCAGGTTTATCACCCGGTTTCTTTCCTCCTTCAGATTGGCCTTTCTTCATCGCATCCAGCTGTTTCTTTAACATCTCTTTCATTGAGTCACCAGACATACCTTCTCCAGGTTTTGGAGACCCTTTTCCACCAGGTTTGTTACAACTACCAGAACCAGGTTTAGATTGATTTGCTTTGTTCTGCATGTCCGCTAAACTCTCATTCAACATTAGCGCCAGGTTGTTATAACTTGTCATTACATACTGCTGGTGTATCGTAAGATCTCTTCTTCTCCGCTCATCTATATCCTCCAACGACAGCTCATGGTTCGAATTAATTTGGCTCAATTCTTTATCGATAAACTTAGCAATCTTAGGTTGGCGTTTGGCCAACTCTAAAAGACTATCTTGCACAATACGTGTGTCATCTACAATTCTTCTTTGTATACGGCTGTACTTAGAAAACGCTGGATCATACTCTGAAACTCGTTCCAAGTTATTCATCGTCGCCTCCTGATCGAAACTTAATGTAACAAGGCTTTCTAAAATATTTCGAAGCATATCAATATCCTCTTGCTCCTGTTCAGCGTTAGATTCCTTTTGCGCTTCATCCATGTTTTTCGCCATCTCCTTCATCTTTTCAGCCGCTCCCTTCTGACTCTCTCCAGCTTTCTTTCCTTTATTCTTATCCATGCTCTCTTGAGCATCATTCATATCTTCTTCAACCTTTTCTCCTTGAGATTCTGGATCGCCTAATTCCATCGGTGCATCAAGATCCTTATTTAAACTATCCAGTGTTTTTAGGTCCTTTTGAATCTCCTTGAAGTCCTCCTTTATCTTTTCTTGCTTCGCCTTCTGCTCATCCGTTATGTTCTTCTCAACCTTCATATCCTTAGCCAACTCTTCCTCTTTTTTGGCAAGTTCCTCAAGCTGGTTTTCTATGTCATCAATTTTTTCATCGACCTGCATCTTCTTCAACATCTCAAGACTTCTATCCAATTGCTTCTTCATTTCCTCCGAAGACATTTCTAATTTCTCAAGGTTTTCCTCTAAACCCTCTTCGTCCTGCTCCTTCATTAACTCCTCCAACTGGTCCAAAAGGTCCTTTAATTCGTCGTCCATTAGTTCGTCTAGGAGATCATTGATAAGCTCCTGTTTCTCTAACAATTCCTTGTCCATTTCAAAAAGTTGATTCTTTTCCTCAGTACTGTTTTGAATTTTTTCTTGAAGCGATTCCAATTTATCTAACAAACTTTTGTGGTCCTCTTGCAATTGATTTACTTGGTTTTCTTTGTTCCAATTCGACTGTTTCGATTTCAAGGTTTCCATTTTTAACCGATCCAAATCCTTCTTAAATTTTGCTGTTTTTTCCAAAATATCCGTCAAATCGTCCTTTACTTGTTCTTGTTCCTCGTCCCGCTTTTCAACCAACTCATCAAGCGTCGGTAACTTATATTCAAAGCTCATACTTCGAGTTGACTTGATTCCATTCACACCATCATTGTCAGAGATAACAAAGTAATACTCAATTTTATCCTCCAGTTTAACATTCTCTTTTCTAAAGTCAACTGCAAAATTGAATGGAGCTTCCGTTCCTAACACCTTTCCTGCATTCATTGATTCCTTTCGTACAGAACCATCACCCGATGTGATTTTGTATTCAAATCGGAGTGAAGACAGACCGTGGTCATCATTTGTCATTCCTGAGAAGTATCGAACGCCGTCCTTTATTGAGTCCTTCACCTCTTCGACTTGAATCGCAGGGAATTCATCTTTAATTACATCAATTTCAAAACGTGTTGTATCCACTCTATTGTTGTACTTATTCTTAAGTATAATTCTCGCTTCACTATCGTTTTTAAATGTCCTAATAAACCGAAAACCATTATTAGTAAATTTCTTAACGTCATTATTTATCCAAAACTCAACACCTTCACTGTTCTTCGTTAAAACACTCCAAGACACCCTTGTTCCTTCTGGAATAATTAGATCTGCAGCGTTCTCCACAACTTCATTATCCAGTCCCAAATAGTTTGGATAACTCAACGTTGCTTGAAGCTTACCTATCGCTGTTTTGGCAATTACATCAACACTGAATTTATCACTCTTATAATCCGTGTCATTTATGTTGGCTTCAAAATTGAAGGATATATTGCCTCTAACCTGAACTAGAGAGCCCGTAAATTTATTTTTTGCTGTCCGCTTTAGTAAGAATTTTCCTTGGCTTGACTTCACATAAACCTTTTCTGGAATATCATTTCCAACAAGCTCCACTTCAAACATGAAATCTTCACCCTCCTCAATTGGTTTGTTTACTGAAACAAGTGAAAATTCAAACGGAGCATCTGCAATATATTCTTGGTTATAATTCAAAACTCTATCCGTTCCTTGCGTATACACCTCAGGCTTATAAACACCAAACAGAAACATAACAAGTACAACAGGAACAACAAAGACAGCATAGCGTCGGTTCTCATTCATATTAATTGCACTTGTAAATGGGATTAAACTCATTGAAGAGCTTCTCTGTTGTACACTTGCGTTAATCAACTCATAATCAGACGAATTAACATCCATTCTATCGCTCAACTGAAGCGTATTCAATAGTCGATCAGAAATTTTAGGGAAAAACGTTCCAATAATTGACGAAGCCTGGTACCGGTTAATACAATTACCAAATGATTTAAGCCGTAATAATGGAATAAAAATGTACTTCCCGAGAATAAATAGATTCAACCCGATAAAACCGAAAAACAAGGCAGCCCTAACACCAGAACCAAAGTGTCCAAAGAACTCAAGTGTTATAACGAATAAATAAGTGAATAACAAAACACCTACAAAAAGGATTAACCCTTTTAAAATTTGATTTTTATAGAATTTGCGAATAAACGCATCTATCTGTGATATTAATCTGTCGAAACTGCTCATAGACTATTGAAGTACTAACCAAGATACAACATTTTGAGTATCTCATATCAAATTTAACGTTAATAAACAATACAATCGTATAGCGTCTAGGTTCAATTTTATCAATTCTGCGCTGCAAATAGAACCGTATTAGCTATCTTTGCGGCGAATAAACTTCGAATATTATGTCAAGACCAGTACGCGTAAGGTTTGCACCTTCACCAACAGGACCATTGCACATGGGTGGTGTTAGAACCGCTTTGTACAATTATTTGTTTGCGAAAAAACACAACGGAACTTTTATTATCCGAATTGAGGATACAGATCAAGCGCGATTTGTTCCAGGAGCACAAGACTATATAATGGATGCTCTTAGTTGGGTAGGAATTATGCCAACTGAAGGCCCGGGTATTGGCGGTGAATACGGTCCCTACGTTCAGTCCGAAAGAAATTCTATGTACCGACCATACGCCGAACAATTAATCCAGTCCGACAAGGCTTATTACGCCTTTGACTCTTCTGAGGATTTAACTGCAATGCGAGAACAAGCGAAACAAATGGGGATGCCGAATTGGCAATACAACAATGTGACGCGAACATCGATGAAGAACTCAATTTCTTTGTCTTCGGATGAAGTTCAGAAGAAATTAGACAATGGTGATCCGTATGTTATTCGTATGAAAATGCCTAGAAATGTTGATGTCCGTTTCGAGGATGAAATTCGTGGATGGGTTGTTGTCAACACGAACAACCTTGACGACAAGGTTTTATTTAAATCTGACGGAATTCCAACATATCACTTGGCAAATATTGTCGATGACCATACTATGGAAATTTCACATGTTATTCGTGGTGAAGAGTGGTTGCCTTCTGCTCCTTTGCATGTTATATTGTATGAGGCGTTTGGCTGGGACATCCCAAAATTTGCTCACCTTCCTTTGTTATTGAAACCAGACGGAAACGGAAAGTTAAGTAAAAGAGATGGTGATCGATTGGGGTTTCCTGTTTTTCCAACAAACTGGACAACAGCTGAAGGAGAAGTGTTTTCAGGATACCGTGAGAAAGGATATTACCCAGAATCATTTATCAATATGCTTGCCTTTTTGGGTTGGAACCCTGGTACTACGCAAGAACTTTTTTCCTTAGAAGAATTAAGTGAAGCATTTACTTTAGATAGAGTTTCTAAAGCCGGTGCGAAGTTCGATCCGGACAAAACCAAGTGGTTTCAGCAACAACATTTGCGATTGAGAGACAATGCCGTTCTCGCTGCTGACCTTAAAACGATCGTTGACGGTGATCATTCCTTGGAAAAACTTTCAACAATTTGCGGGTTAATGAAAGAACGCGCAACGTTTATACAAGACATCTTAACGGAGGGTGCTTATTTACTAGACAAACCAACTTCATATGATGAGAAAACCGTTCATAAAAAATGGAAAGAGCATTCTCCTGCATTAATGCAGGAGTGGTTATTGGAAATTAAATCCATTGCGACATTCAACGCCGAAACGATAGAAAGTACTTTTAAAGCATTCTTAGAGGCAAGAGAAATGGGAATTGGTGCAGTGTTACCATTGTTTAGACTTCTTGTTACCGGAAAAGGAATGGGGCCAAGTATGTTTGAAATAACCGAATTTCTAGGTAAGGAAGAATGTATTGAGCGAATTACCACTGGAATTTTAGAGGTTTCAACTGTCTCCTCGAACGCATGAAAAATTGTGTAGAGGTTAATGGTATCAAGCTGTACGCATTTCACGGGTGTCTCCCTGAAGAAGAAAAAATCGGAGGACACTATAGCGTTGATGTTTATTTGGAAACAGATTTTTCAGAAGCTGCTTCAAATGACGACCTGTCTAAAACAGTAGATTACGTTATCGTGAATAAAATTGTTAAAGAAGAAATGGCCATTCGTTCTAAGTTAATAGAACACGTAGGTCAAAGAATATATATTCAAATTAAGAAAACTGTGAAAAACATTGATTTCTTACGAGTTAAGGTGACAAAAATGAGCCCTCCCATAAATGGAGATGTTAACAACGTCGCAATTATCATAGAAGACTAGTCCTTAATTCATTTTTTTCTTACATTTGCCTCCTGACTAAAATGGTCCTGTGGCCGAGCGGCTAGGCAAAGGTCTGCAAAACCTTGTACAGCGGTTCGAATCCGCTCGGGACCTCAAAGAAAACCCAATCTCGTGTGAAGCGAGATCGGGTTTCTTTTTATATTGAACTTTTTTGTTTTGTTATGAAAATAGGTGAAGATTACGACAAAATGGAATTTACGTTCATGAACCTTGAACTGCTTGAACCAAACTCCCTTATTACAGACTCTTTAATTACCGTTATTGGAATAGCCTTAGGTTTCATCGTTATGAAACGTAACAGACAACTTACATCGCCATTTTTTCGCTATTGGAAGATCTTGTTTTTTGTTTATGGCATCGGTTTCTTTTTCGGTGGCATGGGGCATGTCTTTTACGGTTATTTTGGTATAACAGGAAAGTACCTTGCCTTGGTTTCTGGAATTGGCATTCCGCTCCTGATAGAGTTTGCTATGATCTCCCTGTTACCAAAAGAAAAACAAGGGAAGTGGTTTCTACTATCTAAACTTAAAACAGCGGCTGCTTTTATAGCGCTTACAGCCGTATATTTTACTGTAACAAGTGAGGAAAAAGCGCTTCCAGCCTTGCTACTAGTTCCAAGTTTAAACTCGCTTATTGGATTTACTTTGGTGTGTGGTGTATTAGGAATGAGGTTCGGTAAAAGTATTACTACGTCCTTTTATTTACTTCCCGTTTCTGTATTGGTAATGATTCCTGCTGCCATTCTACAAATGGGGAAAATAAGTTTCCACCCATGGTTTGATCGCAATGATGCAAGCCATATTTTTCTAATCCTTTCTCTATTTCTGTATTTCTATGCGGTTGACGGATACAGAAAGCACCTTCAAAAAGAATCTATTTCCTAATTTCAAACTGGTACATTACGGGCTTCGCCTCATGACCGTTTTTGTCTTTGCTTGTGATTATCGCAATATAATGTCCTTTCTTCGCTGGCTCACCTCCTAAGTCGCTCCCATTCCATTCAAAATTCGGATCCGTTGATGTGAAAACTGTTTTGAAAGACGCATCAACAATTTGCAAAACAAACCCATATCTGTCTAGATCTTCTGGATTCGAAATGAACAGTAAATCATTTGTACCATCGTTGTTTGGAGTAAACACATTCGGGAATACCACTTTAATTATTGTGGATTCCCTAGTTATTAACTCTTCCTTTGGCGTTTCTTTTAGTAATGGGTCCGCCTCTACAATTGCCTCAGCAACATCTGCCCGTACTGTATCTTCTTGCGGCTTAAACACATTATGAACCGTATCTGATTCCATTGTCACCCGTTGTTCAGGTGTTAAGACAGGATTTGGTATTGGTGCTAATTTCGGCCCTACAAATGGCAAGATCACCGCGGGTGTTTCCTTAGGTTGCTCGGTTGGTAATATGACAGGTGTACTTTCTATAATTGGCTCGGCAATGATTGAATTTTCAATTTCAGGCTTAGATTTTATTTCTTCAACAACATCGATTTGAGCAACTTTTTTCTTTGGTTCTTCTTCTTTATCGGAAATAAATGCAACAAAAGATGCAACAGTAACAACGCTTGCTGCGCTAAATCCTATTATAATTTTGGTAGTTAACGCCATACCAGTTGCCACAGCAGTAGTTCCTGCACCGATTTTGGAAGCAATATTTCCCCACAGTTCTGGGTTTACTTTTGCTTCATAGCCTCCCAGTTTCTCTGAGAACAATTTTTGTATTTCGTCTTTACCTTTCAAAATTTATTTCTTCTAATTTCTTTTTTAAATATGTTCTTGCTCTTGAGTATTGAGACTTCGATGTGTTTTCAGACACATTTAACTCTTGCGCAATTTCCTTATGCGAATAACCCTCAATTGCAAACATGTTAAACACCAACTTATATCCCGTTGGCATTTCGTTTATCAGCTCCATAAGGTCTTCTGCGGCAAGAGTTTCTAAAACATTCCCTTTTAACTCAAGCTTATAGTCCACATCATCCAAGGCAACATTGTCTTGGAACTTTGTGTTTTTTCTAATTTGATCCAAAGCAGTGTTTACAACAACCCTTCTGATCCAACCTTCCAAAGAACCATCCCCTTTGTAATGAGATAATTTGGTGAAAACCTTTACAAAACCGTCTTGCAAAACGTCCTCAGCTTGCTCAGTATTCTTAGCGTATCGCATACAAACACCCAGCATTTTTGGAGCAAACTTTTCAAACAACTTACGTTGCGCTCGCTGATCACCTTCAATACACTTTTTTACTAAAGCCGAATCATTCATAGCCAACGCTTATTGTTAGAGACCAAAAATTGGTAAAAAAGGTTGCATGACCAAACATAATCGCTATAAATATATTACTTTCGCGTATCCAAAAGCTGTATATGAAAGTTACTTTCATTCTAATTTTTCTTCTTTTATCCTCCTACTCGTATTCACAAAAGGACTTGCGTTTACGATTAAAAAAAGGGCCATGGATAGCTGAACTTAAGTTAAATGATAACGATGTACTACCTTTTAACATGTTTGTTAAAAAAAATGGTAAGTCCTTTGATTTCTCGGTAATTAATGGTGATGAAACTATCTCTTTGGACTCTTGTGTTGTAATTAATGATAGTATTCATTTGATGTTTCCTTTCTTTAATTCGGAGCTTGTTTTTCATGTAGATACTAAGAAGTCTATCTCTGGCTATTGGAAAAATTTCAACAAAGGAGACAACTACAAAATTGATTTTACTTCTCAACAAAAAAAAGCGGCTCGCTTTTCAAATGCAGAAAAGAAAACGGACGGAATTAATGTTAACGGGCGGTGGGAAGTAGAATTTGAACCAAACACGACTTCTTCTTATCCTGCTGTTGGGGTTTTTGAACAAGAGGAAGGTACAAGTAAAGTAACTGGTACTTTTCTTACGGAAACAGGCGATTATCGATTTCTTGCCGGAAACGTAATTGGCGATAGTGTTTACCTTTCCTGTTTCGATGGTTCTCATGCATTCCTATTTAAAGCCTTACATATTAATGATAAATTAAAAGGTTCGTTTTTAAGTGGTACACATTGGCAAAGTAAGTGGAATGCAAAACCAAACGAAACAATCAAACTTACCAGTCCTGTTGACTTAACCTACTTAGAAGACAGTACTACCTTTCGTTTTGATTTAAAAGAGATTGATGGGACTCCTTTCTCTTTTCCAAATGCGGAAACCAGTAATCAAGTGGTCATTATTCAACTAATGGGTACGTGGTGTCCAAATTGTTTAGATGAAACTGTATTCTACAAAGGACTTTATGATAAGTACCATGACCAAGGTTTGGAAATAATTTCTATTGGTTATGAAGTTGGAGACACTTTTCAAGAACACTGTAAAAGCATTAACCGACTAAAAGATAAACTCGGATTGGATTTTACATTCTTGGTTGGAGGAGGTGCTCGCAAAGACCTTGCTTCTGAACATTTCTATATGTTAAACAAAGTAATTTCATTTCCTACATCTATATATATAGGTAGAGATGGGAAAGTCCAACGAATCCACACCGGTTTTAATGGACCGGGAACGGGAAGTTACTATTCGGATTATGTAAAGGCAACAACCGCACTTGTTGAATACCTTTTAGCACACTAAGCGCAGGCAATCTTATTTACTCTTTTTGCATGACGTCCTCCTTCAAACTCTGTTGAAAGGAATGCTTCAACCATTTCTAAGGCTTCTTCTTCAGTTACAAAACGAGCAGGCAAAGTAATTATGTTTGCGTCATTATGCTGTCTAGCTAAAGAAGCAAGTTCTTTTTTCCAACACAAAGCACTTCGGACGCCTTGGTGCTTATTGGCTGTCATGTTGATTCCATTTCCTGAACCGCAAATCAAAATCCCTAACATCCCTTCATTTTCTTCAACCATAGAAGCAACAGGGTGTCCAAAATCTGGATAATCAATACTCTCTTCAGAGTAACATCCGAAATCCTTTGCTTCGTATCCCTTACTTTTAAGCAATTCTATAACCTTTGCTTTTAATTGAAAACCTGCGTGATCCGCTCCTATTGGAATTAATTTACCCATCATTAATGTAATTTCCGTAAAGCTATATGATATTAACATCTAGTCCAAGTTTTAAACAATGAAGAAATTAACGAGTTGTTAAGTTGTTGATTCATAACTTTTTACTAAAACGATTTATACACAAAATTTGTGATCTAAATGTTAACTAACAATGAAAACTATCAATAACTTTATATAGGATTATTCAATAATATGTATATACTAAAATAGAAGTTTAATAACCTAATTAGTTAGCATAATTTTATGGTTGACTTATCGACCACTAATTAACCATAAAAGCTTATTTTTCTAAATTTTTTATGAACTTAGGATAAATTATAAAGAATGTTTACAACTGCATCAAGTCTAACAAAATCAGTCAACTTGAGTAGTTATAACTTGTTAATAACCCAACCAATAATCTTAACAAGTTAATTTACAAATCAATTCCCTTTTATTTCTACACATATTAACACCCCTAATAAAGATAATAAAGAACCTTTTTAAGAATAAATATTTAAAATATACTATTAGAAAAGAAGAGATGCTTATGGGTTTGGTTTTTTGGAAAAGAAATGTATCTTAAAGAAGTTTTGCGGAATTAATTTAATTAAACTACTGAATACTAATGGTTTTAAAATTAATTTTCGAGTAATTGAATCACTAATTTCAACACTCAAAAATTAAAGCGAAATTTACATGAAATAACCTAACACTGCGGAATCGAATTTTGATGTCTTTCAAATCTATTATAAAGCAAATTTTTAAACAGAGAACAAATGGTTTTCTGCCGTATTTTGATGATCATGAAAATCAGTTTGGGAGAATTGCATTTATTCATTCGGTTGGGGCATTTATTATTGCTCCAATTTTTACTTATGGCATGTATAGGTCCAATGCTCCAGAGGTTTACATGGATCTAGGACTCATTTACATGTTTGCGTTTCCATTTTACCTTTTCATTTCATGGATCATTCCATACATGCAAGACAAACTGGTCTATCTAGTAATCTTACATGTTTTTGTTTCTACTTACTTTTCGTATTCCAGTTTGGATGAATTGAATTTTTCAAGCACTTCAATTTTTTATTTTTTTGCTGTTTACGCTATATCTAGTATTATTATTCAACGGTTATACCCAGCAATTCTTTACCATGTTTTTGTCATAATTCTTCTTTTAAATAGTCATGACGAATTGGATAAATCTGAAATATCACCCTTTATTGTTGTTGGCTTGTTTCTAGTTTTAGGGATTGCTGCTTCTTTTGTTATTTATGTTCGAAGAAGGCTAATTGTTTCAATTGAAGATTATTCTGAGTATCTAAAAAAAATAATGAACAATCCTGGCTCTGGATATGTTCTAATCGATATTAGTAAATCCCCTAAAATTATCGATTTTAATACGGAGGCTTTACGTGTTTTGGATATTGACGTAATGTCAATTAACGAAGATTTTTTTAATTATCTCGATGACGATGAAATTGATGCTATTCGGAATCTAAAAATTGGACATAGATATATTAAAAACATCGAATTTTCTAAATTCAATAACAGGTATTTCATTGAGCTCAAGATTGTAATTCTTCCTTTAAAAAATAATATTTATTGGCTTGTTAATATTAATGATATTACGTTGGAGGTTCAAAAAAGAGAGGAACTTGAGCTTAAAGAGAAACGCTACAGAAATCTTTATTTCAGAAATAAAGCAGGTGTTTTTACGCTTGATCAAAAAACAAAAATTATTGATGGGAATGAGTCATTCTTTAAAATGCTTGAAGGAACTTTAAACAAAGGAGATCGATTGTTTGGTTTGAATTTACAAGTTGATTGGGATTTAATTCTTGAATCGCTTCAAGCTTCGGAAAAAGTAAACAATTACCAAACGC